>CAIOHM010000169.1 GCA_903858055.1 uncultured delta proteobacterium | reverse complement strand
GGAGGCAACGGTGGTGCCGGCGGCACGGGCGGCCGCGGAGGCCATGGCGGCGGAGGCGCAGGCGGGCCGAGCTTCGGGCTCCTCCGCGTGAGCTCGAGCGTTACGCTGAACTCGACCACGACCGCGGCGAACGCGAGCGCGGCGCCGGGCGGAAGCAGCCCGGGCAATGCGGGCTTCTCGGGCGTGCTGCAAGGCAACGCGGGGTCGCCGTGATGCGCTCGCCCCATGCCTGGATGGTCGTTGCGCTCGTGAGCGGGTGCAGCGACGGTGCGGGGTCCTCCGCCGACGCAGGAGCGCCCTTCTCGGACGCTTCCGATGCGGGCGTCAACCCGGTGCAAGATGCAAGCATGCAGGATGCAGCCGATGCGTCGGTGCCCGACGCGGACCTGCCCGAGGCATGGGTTCCGCCTCCGCCGCCGGATGCGCCGAGTGGTCCTTTCGCGGACAGCGCCGCTCCCTGCGAGCCCGAGACGCCAGCCGCTCTCTGTGCACGCCTCGACGCGGAATGCGGGAGCCTCTCGACGGTCGACCTCTGCGGGGAAGCACGAACGGTCTCCTGTGGTACCTGCGCCGGCGCCGCGGTGTGTGGTCTGGCTCTCGCGAACCGCTGCGGTGCCTGCGTCGCGGAGGCGGACGGCGAAGTCTGTGCCCGGCTCGGGAAGAACTGCGGCTCCGTGACCGCGACCGACAACTGCGGAACGTCGCGCTCCGTCGCGTGCGGGACCTGCGGTGCGAACGAGCAATGTCAGCCTTCGAACGTGTGCACATGCGTCGCCGAGACGAATGCTGCATTCTGCACGCGGTCGGGTGCGAACTGCGGCGTGCTCGCGGGCACCGACAACTGCGGGGGCCCACGCAGCGCCGACTGCGGCACGTGTTCCGGCGGCGCGAGCTGCGGCGGTAGCGGCAGCGCGAACGTGTGCGGCGTGGCCCCGGTGTGCGCGGCGCCCGTGTCGACGCCGAGTTTCCCAACCCTCACGGTACCCGGCAGCGCCCCCTTCGCTCAGGGCGCGTGCGCTTCGGCGCAAACGGGCGCCTTCTTCGACGCGTGCCTCGCCTCGGGCTCCACCGCCGCGGCGTGCGGCGCGTGGCAAGCCGCGAACGCGGGGTGTCGCGCGTGCCTCGTCACGAGCGAGTCGGGGACCGCCTACGGCCCGCTCGTGGTTCGAGCCGCCCTCGTGGACGCCGCCCAGAATCCGCTCGGGCTCTCGGACGCGAGCGTGAGCCTCGGCGTCGCGTCGTGCCTCGAGCGGGTCTCGAGCGGCTGCGGCATCGCGTACTTCCGCCACGAAGCGTGCCTCGAAGCCGCCTGCGACCGCACGTCCGGGTGCGCCAGCGCCGCCGCGGGCACGGTCGACGCTTGCCGGTCCGCAGCCCAAAGCGGGGTCTGCGCGGGCACCTACGCCGCAGCCTTTGCGGGCGGAGTGGGCGCGTGCACCGGTGTGGTCTCGACGGGCGGGACCGCGCTCGCGGGCGACAGTTGCCTCCCGACCGCTGCCGAGCGCGCGACGCTGACGGACGCCGGCTTCCGCACGTTCTTCCTGCGCGTGGCGTCGAAGTTCTGCGGCCCTTGAGGGTCGCACGCTCCCCTACACGCTCGCGTTCGCACGCCGCGTGTTGCGCGGGTGGCGCGCCGGGCGTGATCCGATACACTTCGAGCTTCAGGCGCCCGCGAGGCGTCTGACTTTTGGAGCAGAAGGGG
>CAIOHM010000168.1 GCA_903858055.1 uncultured delta proteobacterium | reverse complement strand
TCGAGGCGCGCCGCTTCGCGAAGGCGCTCACGGTGGCCGAGGAGGCGGTGGCGACCGGCGAACTCGTGGACGTCTGCCACCAAGACGCCGCCCGCGCCGCCTTCGCCATGGGCGACCTCGACGCGGCCCTCATGCACCTGCGCGCCGCCGCACGTCTCGGCCCCGTCGCGCGCCGCGGGTTCCACCACTGGACCATCGGCAGCTACCTCTACGTGAGCGGCCGCTACGCGGAGGCGGCAGCGGCGCTCGAGCGCGCTCACCGCTGGAGCACGAACGAGCGCCCGCTCTACCGGGCACACCGTACCCTCGCCGAGCTCGCGGCCGGCGAGGTGGTCGAGGAAGCGCGCACGCACCTGCAAGAGCTCGCCAACGTACCGTGCGGCCAGGGCTACGGGCGCTTCGTCCTCGGCATGCTCGCGTTCGCGCTCGGCGAGCGTCACGCCGCGCGGAAGTACCTCGAGTCGTTCGTGAAGCGCAGCACCGAGCAGCGCCCGATTCTGGCGACCTCACTCGCCGCGGAGCTCGCCCTCGCCCGCGACACGCTTGCGCGCATGGCGTGAGCGCCGCCCCTCAGGGTTCGAGTGGCACGAGCGCCGTGCGCGCGAGCTCGCGGTCGATGGGCCACGGCAACGCCCAGCGGCGTCCCGTCGCGCGATCGACGAGCGCAAAGCGGCTTCCGCGCGCGAGCCCAGGGAAGACGACGCGCACGCGGGTCGTGAGCCCGTTTTCGAACGACGGAGGCTGCTTGTAGTCTGCACGCGTAGGCGGCGGGTCTGCGATCAGCGGGAAGTTGAAACGAACGCGTTCGAGCAGCGCCGGACCTTCCGTGACCTCGAGCGCAAAGCGACCCATCCAGCGGCCAGCTTTGCGGGGGGCCGCGAGCGTGCGCGGCGTCGCGGCGACGAGGACCGGCGTGCCCTTCTCCCAGGCGAGGTCGAGCACGAGCTCGCGCGCGCTCTCGGTGGGCTCCGGGTCCGGGTCGGGGCCCTTCGTCGGCGCCGCGTGCAGGCTAGCGGCGAGGAGCGTGACGGCGAGCGCCAGGCTCGGGAGTCGGAAGGAGCGTGCGTGCAGCATCGAGGGCGTTCTCCCAATCCGAGCTAGCGCCGCCGAGCTCCGCCCACAACGACGAGAGCGCAGGCGGCACCGGGCTCTCGAAGGCGCGACGCACCGGTGCCTCGAAGCAGACGCGCACACAGTGGAGGGCCACGCGCTCGAAGGCGATCACCGCGCCGCTCGGGGCGACGCTGGGCTTCGCCGGTCCGTACGCGCGATCGCCGAAGAGCGGCACGCCGGCGTGGGCCGCGTGAACGCGAAGCTGGTGCGTGCGTCCGGTCTCGGGCCGCAGGAGCAGCAGCGAGGCACCACCGCTCGCCGTCGTACCCATCACGTGGAAGTGGCTCGTGGAGGGAGCCGCCTCTTTGCCGTCGACGCGGCGGTGCTTGCCGTCTTCTGCGCGCCCGATGGCCTCGCTCCAGGTGCCTCCGGGCGTCGCCAGAGCCCCTCGCGCCACGGCGAGGTAGGCGCGCCCGTAGCGCTGCTCACGACGCAACGTGGCCAGCGCCTCCCGAGCCCGTGCGCTCTTCGCGAAGGTGACGACCCCGCTCACGCCGAGGTCGAGGCGGCTCGTGGCGTGAAGCGCCTGTGGTGGAAGGCTCCTTGCGGTCGCGAGGTGGTCGAGCAACGCACGCCCCTTGCCGCGCAGCTCGGCGATCGTGACCCAGCTCGCGGGCTTGTCGACCACGAGAAGATCGCGGTCTTCGAAAAGGACGCGGACCTCTTCGTGCGCCGCGGCCGCCGCGGCCTCCACGAGCACGACGCTGCCCTCGATGAGCGCCGCCTCGAAGCTCGTGGCACGTGATCGGCCAACGAAGACGCGGCCATCCGCGAGGTCTTCGTCGCTCATGGGGAAGAGCTCTCGGAGCGCTCCGAGTGTGGAAAAACCCGTCGGAACGACGATGCGCCGTCGCGCGCTCACGATGCGCTTTCGCTGAGGCGCTCGACCACGCCGCGCGTGCCATCGACGCGCACGCGGTCGCCGTCGCGCAAGCGCACCGTCGCCTCTTCCACGTTCACGACCGCGGGGACACTGAGCTCGCGCGCGACGATGGCCGCGTGAGAGAGCGCGCCACCGAGTTCGGTGACGACCGCCGCGGCCTCGAGGAAGAGCGGCGTCCAGGCGGTGTCCGTCGTGGGTGTGACCAAGATTTCGCCTGGCAAAAAGCGGTCAATTTGTGCAGCGGAGCGCACGATGCGCACCGTGCCCTCGACGACGCCGGCGCTCACGGGAATGCCACGCAGCGCATGGGCCTTGCGCGGCAGCACGGCCGGCGGGGAGGGCGCGCCTACGAAGGTCGCAGGCGGAGCGGGGCGGCGCCGGTCGCGAATCCACTCCGCGCGTCGCGCGCGCACGAGGGCAACGACGTCGCCACGTCCGCGATCGAGCGCCTCGACGATCTCGTCGACCGTGAGAAGAAAGACGGGTGCAATCGCGTCTTCACCTGAAAAACGTGCGAGATCCGCGTCGAGCTCGGGGTGCTGCCTTCGCAGGCGCGCGTCGGCGACGAGGGCCGCCTCGCGGATGCGCCCGAGCACGCGCGTCACCCAGCTCCTCATGGTCTCGCGGTGCGCGGCGGCCTTCTTGGTGCGCCCCACGAGCACGCGCAGAGCGACGAGCGTGAGCGCCGAGACCTCGCGCTTCAGGCGCTGCTCGACCTCGTCGCGTCGCGTATCCCGCTCGCGTTGACGCTGGGCTGCGCGGTCCGCCGTCGTGTGGCCTTCGTCGCGAAGCGCGACGCGAAGCATGGCGAAGACGGAGGCAGGGTCCTCGCGCCAGCGTGGCTCGGCGATCTCCGCCTCGCGGATCGCGCGGTCGCCGTAGCGGTCGAGGAAGCTCACGACCGCCGCGCGCACCGCCACGTCGGGCACCTGCGCCGGGCTCGCGAACGCGGGATCCATGATGGCTTCGCGACTCGCCGGCGAGGCCTCGACCACGCGCGCCACCTGCTCGAGCGCGACCGCGGGTCCCACGGAGGCGAGGTCCGCGATTCCCGTGGTGAGCGCTTGCGCGATCGCGTCGCCGTCGACGGGGAACGATCGCGCGAGCATGAGCCGCAGCGCGAGGTACGCGCCGAGCGAGCTCGCGGCGCACGTGAGCATCGCGGTGCCCGTGCGATCGAGCAGCGCTTGGAGTTCGCGGAAGGTCTTCGCGAGGCTCGGGTCCGGCAAGATCGCCACGTCGAGCGCGGAGAACCGCTTGGAGAAATGCTCGGCGTCACTCACGTAGCGCTCGACCTCGCCGTCGAGATCGATCTGGGTCTCGAGCAGGCGAGCGGCCATGAACGGCGCGCGGGCTAGCTGCGCCCACGAGGCCTTCTCCGGGCGCTGCGCCGCGAGCTCTTCGCCGCCCGAACCTCCGCCGAGCTCGATCAGCACGCGCGGGTCGACCCACGGCACCTGGCCGGCGATCTCCATGAACTGCGAGAGGTTCAGGTAGAAGCGCCCATGCACGTTGCCCACGATGGGCGCGTCTTTCTTCATGGGGCAGCCGAGCGCCTCGAAGGCGGCGCGGAACCCCTTGTCGGCGAAGGCTCCGGCCACGCTCCATGTGAGGGGGGTCGCCACGCCCGGCAGCGCCTCGGCGAGGTTCGCCGAGCTCCAGACGGTGTGCGCGTTGCCGCCGCGTGGGTAGGCGCGCGAGGTCACGGGTCGCGCCTGAAGGATCACGAGCTTCGAGCCCTCGAAGGCGAACTCCGTGTCCCAGGCCTCGCTGCCGCCCAGGCGTTCGAGGCGGACGGCGAGCTCGGTGAGCTGCGCGCGATCTTCGACGGAGAGGCTCGCTTCGCACGCGTGCGGGTTCGGTGCAGTATGCACGGAGCCGCCCTCGAGCACGAGCATCTCGGGCTTCGCTTGGAGGCTCTCTTCGACCAGGCGTCCACGGTCGTCGAGGCGCCACGAGTCCACGGGCGCATGACCATCGACGACGGGGCTCCCAAGACCATGCGTGGCGTTCACGAGGCGGTCGGCGCCGCCGAGCGGGTGGCGCGTGAAGAGCACACCGGAGGCGCGAGCCGGAACCACGCGCTGCACGAGCACGGCCATGGCGGCGTCGCGAACCCCCCGGTGCGCCAAGTATTGCACCGCCCGCGGCGTGGAGAGCGAGGCCCACACGTCGCGCAGCGCCTCGAGGAGCTCGC
>CAIOHM010000167.1 GCA_903858055.1 uncultured delta proteobacterium | reverse complement strand
GTCTACGAGCAGATCGAGATGCCGGTCGCCGAGGTCGCGGGTACGTCGACGACGTAGGGTCCGCCGTTCGGCTGAAGGTTGCGCGCGACGAGTGAGGCAATGCGGCTCGCGAGGAAATCCAGGCCTGGTCGCGTCACGCGCACCGTCGCGGCCCGCTCCACGACGCTCGCCTGCGGGAACCCTTGCGGGAGGCTCTTCACGCAGGAGCACCCGCCGCCGGAGCCCGAGCTCGCGCACGCGGCGAGCAGCGAAAGACCAAGGAAGCTCGACGGGAGCAAGCGACGGGAAGGCTTCGACATGGTGCGCCTGAGGATCGCGGAGATGGAGAGGGGGTGCAACGCCCGGGAGAGGTTTGGAGGAAGTTTGGAGGCGCGTGCGCGCGGCCCTTCACGATGGCGAGGAAATTTGCGCATCGCGGCGCAGAACCTGCGCGAGCGGCGGTGCCAAAACGGGTTCGTGGATTTCGCGGCGACGGGGCGACGCTAAGTCAGGGTGCATGACTTCAAAAAAGACTGGGCCCAACGACGACATGCACTACGACGCTTGGCTTCGCGCTCTCGGTAAGCGGCTCGCCGCCCACCGCAAGCGCCTCGGGATCACGCAGGCGAAGGCCGCCGACACCTGCGGCATCGACGTGAAATTCTACCAAGACCTCGAGTACGGGCGCCGCCCTTGCTCGACCCGCACGCTCTTCGGCGTGACGACGGCCATGAACCTCGGCATCGACGAGGCCGTGCCGACGAAGGCCGAATGCGACGCGGCCCTCGTGGAACTGCAAGACCGCCGCCTCCGCAACGGGCACGCGGCCACGCCCAACAACGTGACCTCCTCCGGCGCGGCACACGCCCCGAACGGGAGCTCCCACGTGACGAACGGACTCTCGGCCTCGGGCCCCGGCGTGGCCACCAGCCACTCCATGCCGACGAGCGAACGTCACGCAGTGTTCGGCGCCTCCGGCTGATCGCCGAGCGCGAACCGCGACGATTCACGCGGCTTGCGAACGTGAAGCTTCCACCGACGGTGCATGCGCGCCGAGGGCTCGACCGGCCGTGGCCAGGACGAGCACCGCGAGCGCGAGAGCTCCCAGCAGCGCAGCCATGGGCAGCGTGCTCTGCACCTCGAGAAACCAGACGAGCGCCACGGTGCCCGCGATGAGCGCGGCGCCGGCGAGCACCTGCGCGCCCCGCGAGGCGTGCGGGTCATAGAGACGACGCTCCGGGGACACCGGAGGCACCACCACGGGGCCTCCGTGGTCCGCCGGGAGCCACTCGGGCGGCGCGAAGAAGATGGCCACCTTGTCGACGAAGCGCCCCGTGCGTGCGGCGATCTTCGCGAGCTGCGCCCACACGGCCACGTTGGCCCAGAGCGGGTTGTACGAGGCGAGCGGCTTCACGGTTCCGTAGTGGACCGTGGCGCCCTCTTCCTCGAACGAGCCGAAGAGACGGTCCCACACGATCAGCATGCCGCCGTAGTTCCGGTCGATGTACTGCGGGTCGATGCCGTGATGCACACGGTGGTGAGACGGCGTATTGAAGAAGTATTCCAGGAACCCCAGCTTCGGCACGAAGGTCGCGTGCAGGAAGAACTGGTAAATCAGGTTGACGGTGAACGAGGTCATGTAGACCTCGGGACGCACGCCGAGGAAGGCGAGCGGCAGGTAGAAGGGCACGTCGAGGATCTTCTCGAGCCACGGCTGCCGAAGCGCCACGCTGAGGTTGTACTCCTCGCTCTGGTGGTGCACGGCGTGCGCGGCCCAGAACACGTTCACGCGGTGCGAAGCCCGGTGGAACCAGTAGTAGAAGAAGTCGACGCCGACGAAGGCGACGACCCACTCGGCGGTCTCGTGCCCGCGGAAGAGCCCGGGGCCGTGGGCGAAGCAGAACGCGTACGCCGCGAAACCGAAGACGCGGAGCACCGGATCGAAGAGCTGGTTGCCGATGCCGCACGCGAGGTTGCAGAACGTGTCCGCGACACGGTACGCGCCGGCGCCGAGGCGCTCGGGTTGCGGGTTTTTCCCAAGGTGAGCGCGGTTCAGGAAGAACTCGACGATCATCGAGACGAAGAAGACCGGGACCGAGAGGGCGATCAGCTTTTCGTTCATGGCACGGGCGCGCTCAGCCGACGTTGGGCTTGTTGTCGAGGATGGTCTCGATGGCCCAGACGACCTCGCTGGAGAGTTTGGGGACGATCGCCGTCGCGCCAAGGTTCTCGCGCAGCTGCTCCACCTTGGTGGCGCCCGTGATGACCGTGCTCACGCGCTCGTTCTTGAGGCACCAGGCGATGGCGAGCTGCGAGAGCGAGGCGCCGAGATCGCGCGCGATGGTCGTGAGGCGGCGTGCCTTGTCAAGGTTGCCCTCCACGAGCACCTTCTCACGGAGCCAGCCGAGCTGCGGGTCGGCGAGGCGCGTGCCGTCGGGGATGCCTTCGTTGTACTTTCCAGTCAAAAGGCCGGAGGCGAGCGGCGACCAGATCGTGGTGCCGAGGCCCATGGAGTCGTAGAGCGGCGCGTACTCGCGCTCGACGCGGTCGCGGTGGAGCATGTGGTACTGGGGCTGCTCGCAGACCGGCGGGAAGAGCCCGTGGCGCTCGGCGAAGGCGTGGGCCATAGCGATGCGATCCGCCGGCCACTCGCTCGTTCCCCAGTAAAACGCCTTGCCTTGGCGAATGAGGAGGTCCATCGCGCGGACGGTCTCTTCGATGGGCGTCTTGAAGTCCGGGCGGTGCGCGAAGACGATGTCGACGTACTCGAGCTGCAAGCGGCGCAGCGAGGCGTTCATGCCTTCGGCGATGTGCTTGTGCGAGAGGCCTTGGTCGTTGGGGCCCTGGCCTCCCCAGAAGAGTTTCGTGCTCACGACGAGCGACTCGCGGCGCCAGCCGGCCTTCTTGAGCACCTCGCCCATGACGAGCTCGGCCTTGCCCTCGGCGTACACCTCGGCGTTGTCGAAGAAGTTGATGCCCGCCTCGTAGGCCTCGCGCATGCATGCCTCGGCGCCCTCGGCTTGCACCGTGCCGCCGTAGGTGAGCCAGGCACCGAGCGAGAGTTCACTGACCTTCAGACCCGAGCGACCAAGGCGGCGGTATTGCATGGCTTCGGAGCTTACCTCGCCACGCCGCGCGCATCCATGCGAAGCTTCGCGAGCCCGGCCCCAGCGGCCCGTGCGAAAGGACCTCTGCCATGAAGCGCTTCGTCGTCTCCGCCGCCCTCGCTCTCGCCGCCCTCTTCGCCGCGCCCACGAGCGCCGCTGCGTCGGAGGGCTGTTACATCTGCACCTCGGCGAGCTCGGGCGGGTGCCAGCAGTGCCCCTACGGCAGCAAGGACACCTCCGAGGCGCGCAAGGCCTGCGAGAAGCGCGGCTGCAAGATCGGCGGGACGAAGTCGTGCTCGACCGCTGCGAACGCGAAGACCTGCGAGATGCCCGTGAACCGGACGACGACCACGACCGCCGCGCTCCTCTGCGACGGCGGAACGCACGTCAACTGACGCGTGAACCCTCCGCGTGCGCGAGGCAAGCGGAGGGTCTTCCGTGCGGTGGTTCGTGGCGGGCGTTACTTCGCGGGGAGCGCCGGTGCCGCGGGGGCGGGGCTCTTGCAGTTGGCCGCTTCGACCGCCGTGAACGCGACGGTCGTGCAGCTGCGGTTCACCTCGGTGCCGCGGGCGTCGTCGCTCATCGCGCAGACGGTGTAGCGGTGCGCCTTGCCGTCCATGCGCAGGTTGCGGTCGATGAAGCGCGTGGCGGCGCCCTCGCCGCTGGTGGCGTTCGTGGCGATGGCGCGCGTTCCCTCGGCGAGGGAGATGCGGTCGGCGTTCGCGGTGCACTGCACGGTCGCGGTGGTGCCGCAGGCGACGCGCACTTCGCAGTTCGGGGTCGAAGACGCGCCCACGCGGCGCATGTCGTAGCGGAACGCGCCGCCTTCGAAGCGGAGCGAGCCGAGGCCGACGATCCACGGGGCTGCGCCGGCGGGGCGGTTCACCGTGTTCTCGACGCGCTCGAGGGTGCCGTACACGTACTGGAAGGTCTCGGGCTTGTAGAGGAAGCCGTTGAGCATGGTGCGCATGGTCGTTTCGAGCGAGGCCCGTTGCGCGCTGATCGCGTTGCTGACGTAGCCCACGCACCAGTTGCCCGCGCCGCACTCGGCGTACCAGCTCCCGAGGTTCACGGTGACCTGGTCGGCGGAGAGGTAGCCGCGGTTCGTGACGATGCGCGCGTCGACCGCGACGTTCGAGAGCTCCGCCCAGGGGTCCACGAGCCAGGAGGTCGCCTGGAAGCGGATGCGGAGGCTGCCGCGGAGGTGGAGACCGTCGGGCTGCATGCTCGCCGAGAGCGAGTTGAGGCCGAGGTTCGTCACGCGGAGCGTGAAGTTCGGCGCCGGGTCCGGGTTGACGATGTACCGGTCGGGCATCTCGAAGGGCGAGGCCGGCGAGGCGTACATGGCGCTCACCGCTTGGCGATCGGAAGCCGAGTAACACCGGGGAATACGGTATTCATACCCGGGGTAGACGAGCGCGAAGGTCTGCCGCGACATGAGGAGGCAGCCGCCGCGGTCGCCGTAGGCGAGCTGCATGTCGAAGGGGCGCGCGAAGGTGTTCACGAGCGCGAGGCGACCGGCGTCGAAGGTGCCGGTCGAGGCCTCGGTCCACGCCTCCGTGGAGGAGCCGAAGCCGTCTTCGGTGACGGCCTCTTCGGCCGAACCGGAGCAGCCGGCGAGGGAGGCGCCCGCGGCGAGGGCGGAGGCGACGAGGAGGGTGCGGCCGAAGGAAGTCGAGAAGTTCATGGTAAGCTCCAAAGCGGAAGGGGAAGGAAAGCGTCGCCCCGTTGGCGACCTCCTCAACCTTGGCCTCGACCGAATTCCCGCACGTCGCGCGAACGGGTGACGCGCCCTCGGCGCGAGGAGCTCGGGCGTGCCCTTGACTTGGACGCGTCGGCGCGCGAGGGCTCCGGCCATGGAAACCTTGACCCTTCGTGACGAAGAAGGGGCGTTCGACGTCTCGTTACGTGCGGCCGCGGGGGCCTCGCGCGCGGTGCTCTTCGCGGTGGGTGGCGGCGGTGACCCCGAGCGTCACGCGCCGCTCCTCGACGCGCTCGCCGCGCGGGGCTTCGCGGTCGCCGCGCCGCGCTTCGAGCGCATGCTCTCGCCGCACCCGACCGAGCCCATGTTGCTCCTCCGGGCCCGACGCCTTCGCCTCGCGCTCGACCTCGTCGCCGCTCCGGGCATGGTCGCGGTGGGCGTGGGCCACTCGATCGGCGCGGCCGCGCTCCTCGCGCTCTCGGGCGGGAACCTATGGCTCGCGCCCACGCGCCCGCTCCCGATTCCGCGAGAAGAGCGCCTCGCGCGCCTCGC
>CAIOHM010000166.1 GCA_903858055.1 uncultured delta proteobacterium | reverse complement strand
GTCCGCGTGCGGCATGGCCTCCCAAGGGCGGAGCGCAGGGCACACGTAGGGGCTGCCGGGCTCGGCGCACTCGCTGTTGCACTGGAGCGCGCACGACGCGAAGTTCGCGCAGCGGCTCGTCTGCATGTACGACTCCCACTCGCGAAAATCGAGCTCGCAGTCGTTCGGAATGTCTTCGATGGCGGGCTTCGTCGGACCGCTCGGGTTCGAGGAGCAAGCGGCGAAGGCGAGCGCGAGCGTGGGCAGGACCAGGCGGCGAATCATGGGCGCGACGGTACCACGGCGCCCCCGCGGCGCGCGTTGCGAGCGTGTGAATTCCCAACCTGCGCACGCACCGACCCGGCGTCGCGCCTTTCCCTTCCCTCCTCCCACGGAGGCGGCTACGGCAGCGCCCATGAGCGCACGCATCATCGACGGTAAGGCCATCGCAGAGAAGGTTCGTGGTGAGGTGAAGGAGGGCGTCGCGGCCTTCGTCGCGAAGTACGGTCGAGCTCCGGGTCTCGACGTGCTCCTCGTCGGCGAGCACGCCCCGAGCATCGTCTACACGCGCAACAAGGAGAAGGCGGCCCTCGAGGTCGGCATCCGCGGTCGCCTCCACCGCCTCCCGGAGACCACGACGCAGGCGCAGCTCCTCGAGCAAATCGCGGCGCTTTCGGCCGACCCCTCCGTCGACGGCATCCTCATCCAGCTGCCGCTCCCGAAGCACATCGACGAGCGCACCGTGCTCCTCGCGATCCCGCCGGAGAAGGACGTCGACGGCTTCCACCCGGTGAACGTCGGGCGCCTCTCGACGGGCCAAGACGCCCTCGTCCCCTGCACGCCGCTCGGCTCGCTGCGCCTCCTCGACGAGGCCGGCGTCAACCTCAAGGGCGCGAACGCCATCGTCATCGGCCGCTCGAACATCGTCGGCAAGCCCATGGCGCAGCTGCTCCTCGGCCGCGACGCCACGGTCACGATCGCACACTCGCGCACCGCGGATCTCCCCGCGCTCTGCCGCACGATGGACGTCGTCGTCGCCGCGGTCGGCCGCGCCGAAATGGTCAAGGCGGACTGGATCAAGCCCGGCGCCGCCGTCATCGACGTGGGCATCAACCGCATCGAGAGCGCCGACGGCAAGGGTCGCCTCGTCGGCGACGTGGCCTACGCCGAGTGCAAAGAGGTCGCGGGCAGCATCACCCCGGTGCCCGGTGGCGTGGGCCCCATGACCATCGCCATGCTGCTCCAGAACACGCTCACGGCCGCGCACGCGCGCTCGCGCTGAGCGCCTTCGCGGCCACGAGAAAACGCGGAGCGATCGGAAGATCGCCCCGCGTTTTTTCGTGCGGCTTGCCTCAGAAGCGCGCTTGCACGGCCACGCCCGCACCGAGGCGATCGGGGCTCTGGAACACGCGGATCGAGCCCGAGCCGTCGAGCGGGTCGCGGACCACGAGCGTACCGTTGTCGTCGCGCACGTACTGGACCCAAGCGTTGATCGCCATCATGTCCGAGAGCTGAAGCTTGAGGTTTGCACGCATCTGGACGATGAGGCGACGACCGGCTCCGAGCGGCAGGATCGACTGGTCGCCCTGCTGGCGCACGACGATGGTCTTCGAGGCCGGCACGCCACCCTCGGAGAACTCGCTGCGGAACGTGGCCGGGAGCTGCGCGCCCGCGCTGATGCCCGGCGTGAGCTTGAGATCCGGCATGTGGTAGTCGAGGGCGACGGCGCCGAAGGCCTCGGACTGCGTGGTCGCCGACTGGGGCGTCGAGTTGAAGGGGATGAAGCCCGGCACGTTGCGCACGACGTAGTTGAGATCGCGCGCGATACCGGTCGCGCTCGCGCGCAGGTAGCCCGCCTTGACGACCGCCTGGAGCGCGCCCGCCGCCGCGAGCTGGTCCTTCGTAGCGCCGTAGTTCTCGTAGTCCTTGAGGTGCTGCATGAGCGCGTCACCTTCCGCGCTGATGCTGTAGGCGAGCTCCTCCGGCTTGTACTTCTCGGGCGCGAAGAAGGTCATCGGCGCCATCGGGTCGTTGCGGTAGAGCTGGAAGTCGACCGACTGCGGCACGGGCATCTGCTTGTGGAAGATGAGGCGCGCCGAGCCGCCGTACGTGTACACAGGCTTGCCGCGCACGCCTTCGAGGTCGAAGCGACCCTGCATGAAGTAACCCGCGCCGGCGTCCATGCGGAGCGAGTCGCTGAAGTCGAAGCCCGCGCCCGTGAGGAATCCGTAGTTGGCCTCGCCCACGCGAACGACCTCGACGTCGCCGGTGCCGCCCGGGTTCAGCACGATCTGCGGCTGAACGATCTGCGCCGTCTTGAACGCCACGTAGCCGTAGTAGCCCTCGCCCTCGTGCTGGATCTTGAGACCCGGCGAAGAGCCCTGAATGCGCGGGAAGATCGACTGGTTGATGTTGGCGGCCGTACCACCCCAGCTGATGTCGTACAGGTAGCCGAGGCGCACGCGGTCCGTGTCGAGCGGGAAGAACACGAGCGAGGTGCCGTAAGGCTTCGCCTCCGTGCCGCCGGTGCGACGGAAGATGCGCAAGTAGGAGCCCGAGTCGTAGAGCGCGCTGTTGAGGTTGCCCGTGGCGGCCGCGAGCGCGGCGAGATCGAAGCGCAGAACGACCGCGGCTTCCGTCGTAATGTTAGGGAAATACGACGGCATACGCTTGTACATCACGAGGTGCGTGAGGTTCTCGCGGCCTGCGAAGCGCGAGTTCAAGCCGTCGAAGAAGAGGCGGTACTGCGAGCGATCGCCGATCGTCGCCTTGGGGGAAAGCGGGTAGAGCTCGCCGGTTCCGTGGAGGAAGTCGTCGTCGCCGAAGGTCCACGTGAGGCGCGTGTCCATGAAGCCATTGCCGCTCACACCGGGAATGGCGAGACCGGCCGCGCGGGCACCGCCAGCCGAGCCCGCTTGGAGCGCAGCGTCGCTCTCGGCAGGAGCCTTCGCGGCGTCGGCGGTGGGCTCTGCAGGTGCCGCAGGGGCAGCAGGCGCCGCGGGAGCGGGAGCGGGAGCGGCTTGAGCGAAAGCCGAGGACGGCCCGAGGACCGCGAGCGAGAGCAGCGAGAGAAGGGAGTGCGTGCGCATGGTGTTTCTCGGGTCGTGAGTCAGTTCGAGTTCTCGTCGTCGTCGATATCGGGGCGCGGACGGACGCAGGCAGAAGAGGAGGAAACCGGCGAGTCGGTCAGGTTGACGACGAGGTCGTCGCTGCAGCGGGTCTCGGCGGTGAACTGGGATCCGCCGCTGAAGTAACGGAGGGTTCCCGAGAACGAGCGGAGCTGACGCCCCTTGTTCGCGTAGGGGTCGAAGGAAGCGGCCGTGGTCGACTCGCCCTGGATCGCCTGCTTCTTCGACTCGTCACCGCCCGGCACGAGCACGAGCTGGAACGTGCTGCGCAGACGGAAGTTCGTGTACTCGGTGCAGTCGACGTCGGCGTCGCAGGCCGCGGAGCAGGTCTTCTCGGGCTCCGTGTAGAAGTCGACGTTTCCGTCACCGTTGAGGTCGCAGTTCGTCGCGTCGACCGTGGGCAGGTAGTCCGGCGCCGCGGGCTTCTGGCGGCCGAGGTACTTGCCGATGCGGAGGAGCTGCGAGGCGTTCGACTCGAGGCGGACGAGCCCCGACTGGTTCGCGAAGCGCACGGGGGCGCTGGTCGGCGCGAGATCCTCCGCCTTGAACGAGTACGGCTCCGGGACGAGGCAGTCGCGGCCCTTCGGGTTCGGCGTGCCGTCGGCGTAGGTCTTCGGGACCCAGTACTCGGCCGTGAAGGTGGGGAAGCCGAGCTCGGTGAACCCGTAGAAGTCCACCGCCGTACCGGCGAGCGTGTAGAGGCGGTCGCAGACGCGGAGCCCTGGCGGCGAGCTGAAGCTGAACGCGAAGATGCTCCCGTAGCCGCGCGGGTCGTCGATGTCGGTGACGTAGAAGCCGTCGCTCGAGATGCGTGTGACCACGACGCTGTGGACGAACTTCGCGTCACGCGCGCGCCAGCCCGTGTCGATGAGCACCTGTTGCTTCGGGTACGCCGTCGCCGCGCCGCCGATCGAGACGCCGCGCACGTCCGCGACGCGCGGGAGGGCGAAGCGGATCTCGTTGCTCGCTCCGGCGCTGCGCGATCCGGTGCCCTCGGTGTCGTCGTTCGCGAAGGCGCAGCCGGGATCGGCGGGAAAATCCGCGTAACCGTTGCCGTCGTTGTCCTTGCCATCGGCGCAGGCCGGGGGCGGGTTGCGCGTCGGATCAACGGGCACGTAGCCCACGTCTTCGACCCAGATTCGCGCGTCGCCGAAGGCGCCCTCGAACGAGACCGTCACGCCCTCGGCGCGCCCGTTCACGAGCTTCACGTTGCGGCCCGCGACCTCGGCCGCACCGCCGAGCGCGGCGATCGAGCCGGGCTTGACCGACACGCGCGCCCAGCCGTTGAACGAGGTGTCGACCTCGCCCTTCGTATCGAACGCGGTGATCGCGATCGTGAACGTGCGATCGCGTTGGCCAACGACCGGCAGCGGGTTGGCCTCGGAGCCGGTCTCACCCGCGGTCACTTGCACCGCGAGCTGGTTCGTGCGTACGAAGCTCGCGATGTCCGAGCTGCACGCGGCAGTTGCGAGCACAAACCCAACGGAAAGCAGTCTACGGAGCTTCATCGTCCCACCGCCAAGATACGGCCGTCGCTCGCGGCGCCCATCTTCTCGTCCACGCACGCGAGGAGCTTGCACGACTCGCCACCAATCGTGCACGCGTCGAGCTTCGCCCGGCAGCTCTCGACGTTGGGCGACCCCGCACAGCGCCGCTCGCGGTAGACGGCGACCTCGTCACGGCACTTCGCGAGCACGCACACACCCTTGCCCGCGGCGCAGGTGCCGGCCGCGGAAGAGCACGTGAACGCGTCCCCTCCCGAGGACTTGCGCTCGGCGTTTCCCGGGCACGCGCACGCGAAGCCAGCCTCGCAATCGGTGTCTTTCTCGCAGCCGACCATGCCCGCCGACTGGTTCTCGGTCGCGGTCTTCCAGCCGCAGGGCTTGCCTTGACGGATGTAGTCGACGAGCGCGTCGCGCTGCTGGATCTTCGTGTCGAACTGCGTCGTGTTGCGCTGGAGCACACGGAAGCCGGAGCCGCCGCCGGCGAGGTACGTGCTGGTCGAGAGCTC
>CAIOHM010000165.1 GCA_903858055.1 uncultured delta proteobacterium | reverse complement strand
GACGAGCGCGCGCGCCTCGCGACCCTGAGTGCGCGCGTGCGGGCCGCCGTGCCGAGTCATCGGCGCACGCGCGGGCACGGGGCCATCGTCCCCATCGTGTGTGGATCGAACGACGACGCTCTCGCCGCCCAAGCGTTCCTGCGGGGCCGAGGCTTTCACGTCGGCGCGATCCGTCCGCCCACCGTGCCCGTGAACGAGGCACGCTTGCGCCTCACGCTGAGCGCGAACCTCGACGAGCGCGTGGTGAGCGGCCTCGAAGCGGCGCTCGGAGGTCTCCCATGAGCGCGGCCGTCGTCGCCGTGAGCGGCACGGGTACGAACGTGGGCAAGACCTATGTCGCCACCGCGCTCACGATGGCGCTCGCCAAGCGCGGGCCCGTCACCGGCGTGAAGCCCTACGAATCCGGGCACGACGCGGCGCTCGGGTCCGATCAGCAAGCGCTCGCGGCGGCCTCCACCACGTCGGCGAGCGCGCTCGGGTTTTCGCTCCTGTGCTTCCCCGAGCCCGTCGCGCCGCCCGAGGCCGCGCGCCGCGCGGGAGCCCGCGTGGATCTCGACGCCTTCCTCGCGACGTTTCAAGCGGTGCGCTTGCGCGCCTCCGGTGTGCTCGTCCTCGAGCTCGCCGGTGGTCTCTTCTCCCCGTTCGACGACGCGAGCAGCAACGTCGACGTTCTTCGCGCGCTCGCCCCCGAACACCACGTGCTCGTCGCGCCGAACCGCTTGGGCGTGATCCACGACGCACGGGCGACGGTGCGAGCTTCGTGCGCGGAGGGGCTCGCGATCGACACCCTCGTCGTGAGCCACCCACCGGGCGCCGGCGACGACGCTTCGTGCCGCAGCAACGTGAGCGCTCTCGCCCATTTGCTGCACTCTACACCGATCGTTTTGGCAGCGGCGCCCGTTACGCGCGCGGCGGAGCTTCTCGGTGAGGCTTGGGACCGCGGAGCGTTTCGACGTCGATGACGTGCGCGCCGAGGCTCCCGACGAAGGCTTGCTCATGCGTCGAGAGCACCACGAGCGCGCCGCGCGCAGCTCGAAGCCGCAGGAGTTCCGCGAGCGCCGCCACGGTGGCCGCGTCGAGTCCCGTCGTGGGCTCGTCGAGGAGAAGCAACGGCATTTCGCCAACCAGGGCCTGCGCGAGCGCCACGCGTTGGCGTTGACCCCGGGAGCACGCGGCAAGGGGCCGCCCTTCGAAGACCGCGAGGCCAAGAAAGCTTCGCTCCTCCGCCCCGAGACGCGCGCCGCGAAGCTCCTCCGCGAAGGCGATTTGCTCGCGCCCGGTGAGCTCTTCGTAGAGGCCGAGGTCATGGCCCAAGTAGCCCACGGAGCCGCGGTGCTCCTCGAGGGCTTCGGCGCCGTCGAAGCGCACCGTGCCTCGCGTTGGCTCTTCGATGCGGGCAAGCAGCCGCAGCAGCGTGCTCTTCCCGGTGCCGTTGCCGCCGACGAGCGCGTGGGTCGTGCCGAGGGGTAGGGTGAGCCGCACGCCGTCGAGGACGAAGCCACCGCCGTAGCGCTTCGAGACCCGGTCCACATGAAGCGCGCGCGCCTCGCTCATGCGCATCGCGTACCGCCTCCCGCGTCGCGGTGCCAGCGCCTCGGCGTCGTCGTTTCGGCTCGAATGCACTTGCCTCGTTCGTCGCTTTGCCGAATCGTTCCACAGACTCATGACGGCCATGCCCTCTCCGCTCCTCGCCGCGATCGCGGACACCCAGGTGCTCCTGCGGCACCTCGAGGCGCGCGTGCTCGGCAAGCCGGAGGCGTGTCGCCTCGCGTTGCTTGCGTTTCTCGCCGAGGGGCACCTGCTCCTCGAAGACGTGCCCGGCGTCGGCAAGACGACGCTCGCGCGGGCCCTCGCTTCCGCGCTGGGCGGCACCCAAAAACGCGTGCAGTCTACAAGTGATTTGCTCCCGTCGGACGTCGTGGGCCTCACGGTCCTCGACCCCGAGACGCGCGCCTTTTGCTTTCGCCCTGGGCCCGTGTTCACGAACGTGCTGCTCATCGACGAGATCAACCGTGCGAGCCCGCGGACCCAGTCGGCGTTGCTCGAGGCCATGCACGAGCGCGCCGTGACGGTCGACGGCGTCTCCTACATGCTCCCGAAGCCGTTCTTCGTGGTCGCCACCCAGAACCCGGGGGACTTCGTGGGCACCTCGCCGCTCCCGGAGTCCCAGCTCGATCGCTTCCTCGTGCGCACGTCGCTCGGGTACCCGGCGCACGCCACCGAGCTCGAGCTCGTGAAGCGCGGCACCTTCGGCGACGAGCCCGGCGCCTCACCGCTCACCCCCGATCGCGTGCTCGCGCTCCAGCAGGCCGCCGCCGCCGTGGCCCTCGACGACACGGTGGCCGACTTCCTCCTCCGCGTGGTCGAGGCGACGCGCAGCCACGAGCGCATCTCCGTCGGGGTCTCCACCCGCGGCGCGATGGCGTATGCGCGCGCGTCCAAGGCGCACGCGCTCATCGCGGGTCGAGCCTACGCGACCCCGGACGACGTGAAGGCCGTCGCGAAGCCGGTCCTCGCCCATCGCCTGCGGCTCGGCTCTGCGACGCAGGGTTTCGGCGTTCGCCGCGAGGAGGCCGAGGCCCTCGTGGACGACGTGCTTCGGCGCGTCCGCGTGCCCGTGTGAGGGCGTGACCATGTGGCGCGATGCCCGCGGTCCCCAATGGCGCGCCCGGCGCCGCCTCAAGTTCACGCGTGAGGGCCGCATCTTCGTGCTCACCTCGCTCGGCGTCGGGGTCGCCGCGATCAACACGGGGAGCAACATGCTCTACCTCGTGCTCGGGGTCTTCCTGGCGCTCGTCATCGTGAGCGGCGTGCTCTCCGAATGGATGCTCTGGCACGTCAGCGTGCGGCGGAGTCTTCCCGCGCGGGTCTTCGCGAACGAGGCCCACCTCGTCGAGATCGAGCTTCGCAACGAGCGCGGCGCGTACCCCATCGTCGCCGTCGAAGTCGAGGACCTCCGCGAGCAGGCGCCCGCGGACAAGCGCTGCTTCTTCTTGCGCGTGCCCCCGGGCGGAAGCCAAGTCGCCGTGTACCGCCGGACGGTGAAGCAGCGCGGGCTGCTCCGGTTCGCGGGATTTCGGGTCGTCACGCGGTTCCCGTTCGGTTTCTTCGAGAAGTCGGTGTTCGTGGCCGCCGAGGGCGAGATGGTGGTCTACCCGGCGCTCGATCCCGCTCACGCCGAGGACGAAGGCGTTCTCGTTCGGAGCCACGTGGAGCTTCGCGCGGTGCGCGGGGCGGGGGAGGAGAGCCTTGGCCTGCGCGCGTCGACCGGCTCCGACGCCCTCCGGGACATCGCGTGGAAGCTCTCCGCTCGCGGCACGGGGCTCGTGGTCCACGAGCGAGGCGGCTTCGCGGCCAGCGACGAGACCGTGCGTTTCGACGATCCCCGGGATCCTATGCTCTTCGAGCGCGAGCTCTCCCGCTGTGCGACCGCGCTCGTCCAGCGCGTAGGGCAGGGCGGCTCCGCGACGTTGCTCTTCCGAGGCGAGCGGCTCGCGGTTTCCCCCGGGGCCGGGCTCGACGAGGCGCTTCGCGCGTTGGCCCTCGCGGAGGGACCCGTTTCACGTGAAACAACTGGGGGCGACGTGGGCTCCGTTTCACGTGAAACACCCGCGCCGCCGCGAACGGAGGGGGCCGCATGACCTTCCGCGAGCTCCACAACTGGACCTTCGCCACCGTCCCGGTGCTCGGCGTCCTGGCGCTCCATACGGCTGCGGCCATTCCGATCCCCGTCGCGGCCGGCGGTCTCGCGCTCATCGCGGCCGGGGCCGCCACACCGGAAGACTGGCGTCGTCGCATTCCGTCGTCCGCGAGCGCCGCGATCCCGCTGCTGCTCGCCGTCGGCGCAGCGGTCGCGCTCTCACGGGGCGAAGAACCGGTCCTCGTCGCGGTCGCGTTCTCGGTGGCGCTGCAGGCCCTACGCGTGGCCACGCGGCACGGGGCCCAGCACGACCCGCAAATCGTCGTCTTGGCGATCCTCCACTTGGTGGCGGCCGCGGTGCTCGGCGGCACCATCGGCTTCGGCGCGTGCCTCCTCGCGTTCACGCTCCTCGCGCCCGGGGCGCTCACGCTCAGCCACCTGCGGCGCGAGGTCGAACGAAACTACGAAGCCGGCGCGAAAGACCGGGCCGGACGCCGCGTCGACGTCGAGCGCATCCTCAACAGCAAGCGGGTGGCCGAACCCAAGTGGATCCTCCGCTCGCTCCTCATCGCGCCGTTCGTCCTCGCGTTCACCGCCGTGCTCTTCCTCATCGTACCCCGCGTGGGTCTGGCGATCTTCCTCCTGAAGCCTGCGGCCGGCACGCGGATGATCGGCTTCTCCGACTCCGTCGACCTCGGGACCATGGGCGCCCTCAAGGCGAACGACACGCTCGCGGCGCGCGTGGAGTGGACGCCGGACGACGGGAGCACCCCGCCGAGCCTCCTGCCGTTCTACCTGCGCGGCACGGCCTTCGACGCCTACGACGGGCATCAATGGCGAAAGACCGACGCGAGCGCGGGGCAGGCGATGCTCATCAGCCGCGGTCCGGCCGATGTGGCCGTGGGTCCCCGCCTTCGCCGCGCACGGGAGCTCGTCGTCCGCCTCGAGCCGCTCGACCCGACCGTGCTCTTCCTCCCGAGCGGCACGCGCCGCCTGCACTTCGAGGCGACGCCCGACGGGGCCGATGAGGTGGTCGTCCACCCCGGACCCGAGGACGAATGGCGCTACGAGGCGAAGCAGCCGATGGCGATCCGCTACGTCGTGAGCGCGGAACACGACCGGTCGAACCCGGTGACGACGCTCCCCCCGGAAGAGCGCGCCCGCTACCTCGCCCTGCCTGCGAAGCTCGACGCGAGCATCGCGGACCTCGCCGCGGACCTCACCCGCGACGCATCGACGCCCAACGAGAAGGCGGCGCGCATCGCGAACGCCCTGCGAACGACCTACCGCTACAGCACCGAGGCGCCCTCGGGCGGTCAAGCGGATCCGCTCGCCCACTTCCTGTTCACGAGCAAGGCCGGTCACTGCGAGTTCTTCTCGACGGCGCTCGCCATCCTCCTCCGCACGCAAGGGGTGCCCACGCGCAACGTCACCGGCTTCGTCGGAGCGCAGCGCAACGCCTTCGGCAACTACTACAGCGTCCGCCAACAGAACGCGCACGCCTGGGTCGAGTACTGGAACCCGCTGGGTGAGAGCGCGGGACGTTGGGAGCTCCTCGACGCGACGCCGGCTTCGACCTCGACGGGACCGACGCCAAGCGGTCGACGCCTCCAAGAGCTGTACGAGGCCCTGGCGGCACGGTGGGATCGCCACGTCGCCGCGTTCGACCTTGCGGACCAAGCGAACCTGGCGCAGCGCCTCTCGAGCCCCGTGGACCGCCTGCAGCGGCGTTGGTCACGGGCGGCGCGAGGGAAGGGGCCGCTTCTCGCGGGCCTCGCGGTCGCCGCGGTCCTGGCCCTGGCCGCGTGGCGTTGGCGACGCAGAGCCGCGGGAACCGCGAACCCCACCGGTCCGGTAGCGTCGCCCTCGCAGCACGCCGCCGCGGAACTCGCGCGCATGCTCGAGCGCCTCCTCGCGAACCACGGCACGCGCGGAACGCACGAGACCGTCCGTGAGTATGTCGCCCGCGTCTGCCCGCACACTGCCGCACGCGAGGCGCGCTCGCTGGTCGAGCTCTACGAAGCCGCGCGCTGGGGTGCTGCGCCCTTGGACGCTGCCGAAATGAAGAAGGCCCTGCGGCACCTCGAAGAAGCGCTCGCAGGGCCCCGTACGACCGCCGCCGTCAGTTGAGCGTGGCGGCCTGGAAGCTCAGGCCCGCCGCGCCCTTGTCCACCTTCAGCCGTGTGCCGGGCGGGTACTCGCCCGCGAGCACGCGCATCGCGAGGACGTCTTCGAGCTCGCGTTGAATCGCGCGCTTCAGCGGGCGCGCCCCCGAGAGCGGGTCCCAACCTTCGTCGATGATGTGGTCCTTCGCGGCGTCGGTGAGCTCGAGCTCGACCTGCTTCTTCGCGAGGCGCGCCTTGAAGCGAGAGAGCTGAATGTCGATGATCGAGCGCATCTGGGACTTTTCGAGGCCCTGGAACACGAGCACGTCGTCGAAGCGGTTCAAGAACTCAGGGCGGAACACCTTGCGGAGCTCGCCTTGGAGAACGGCCTTCGCGCGGGCGTAACGGTCCTCGCGGGCGATGCTCTCGTCGTCCTGGATGCCGTGGATGAGCGGCGCGCCGACGTTGCTCGTCATGACGAGGATGGTGTTGCGGAAGTCCACCGTGCGGCCCTGGCCGTCCGTGAGGCGACCGTCGTCCATGACCTGGAGCAGGATGTTCCAGACGTCCGGGTGCGCCTTCTCGAGCTCGTCAAAGAGTACGACGCTGTATGGACGGCGTCTTACGGGCTCGGTGAGCTGACCGCCCTCTTCGTACCCGACGTACCCCGGCGGCGCGCCCACGAGGCGGGCCACCGCGTGGCGCTCGCCGTACTCGCTCATGTCGAGGCGCACCATGGCGCGCTCGTCGTCGAAGAGGAACTCGGCCAGGGCGCGCGCGAGCTCGGTCTTCCCGACGCCGGTCGGACCGAGGAAAAGGAACGAACCGATCGGGCGGTTTTCGTCGCCAAGACCCGCACGCGAGCGGCGCACCGCGTTCGAGACCGCGACGATGGCCTCGGTCTGTCCGACGACGCGCCCGTGGAGCGCGTCCTCCATGCGCAAGAGCTTGGTCGCCTCGCCCTCGACGAGCTTCGTGACCGGGATGCCGGTCCACTTGGCGACGATGCCCGCGATGTCTTGCTCGGTGACTTCCTCGCGCAGGTAGCTCTGCTTGCCCTGCACGCGCTGGAGCTCCGTGCGAAGGTCCGCGAGGGCCTTCTCCGCGTCGGGGAGGCGCCCGTACCGGATCTCGGCCGCGCGACCGAGGTCACCCTTGCGCTGCGCGAGCTCGGCCTCGTTTCGCAGGGCTTCCGCGTCCCGCTGCACGCTGCGCATGCGCTGGATGACGTCGCGCTCACGCAGCCACTGGGCCTTCATCACGCGGCTCTTCTCCTCGAGCTCGGCGATGTCGCGCACGAGCTCGCCGAGCCGCTCCTTGCTCGCGGCGTCGCTCTCGCGCTTGAGCGCCGCCTCTTCGATGCGCAGCTGCACGAGTTTGCGCTCGACCGAGTCGACCTCGGCGGGCATGGAATCCGCCTCCATTTTGATCTTCGCGGCGGCCTCGTCCATGAGGTCGATGGCCTTGTCGGGGAGGAAGCGATCGGCGACGTAACGTTCGCTGAGGTTCACGGCGGCGACGAGCGCGGCGTCGCGGATGCGGATGCCGTGGTGGGTCTCGTAGCGATCCTTGAGGCCGCGCAGGATCGCGATGGCGTCGGCGGTGTTCGGCGGCGCCGCGAAGACGGGCTGGAAGCGGCGCTCGAGGGCCGGGTCCTTCTCGATACGCTTGCGGTACTCGTCGAGCGTGGTCGCGCCGATGCAGCGCAGCTCGCCGCGCGCGAGAGCAGGCTTCAGGAGGTTCGCCGCGTCCATCGTGCCTTCTGAGGCACCGGCGCCGACGATCGTGTGGATTTCGTCGATGAAGAGGATGATCTCGCCCTTCGCCGACTCCACCTCCTTGAGCACGCCCTTGAGGCGCTCCTCGAACTCACCGCGAAACTTCGCGCCGGCGACGAGGGCGCCGAGGTCGAGCGACATGAGGCGCTTGTTGCGAAGCGACTCGGGCACATCCCCCGCGACGATGCGCTGGGCGATGCCTTCCGCGATCGCGGTCTTGCCGACGCCGGGCTCGCCGATGATGACCGGGTTGTTCTTCGAGCGACGGGAGAGCACCTGCATCACGCGGCGAATCTCTTCGTCGCGGCCGATGACCGGATCCATCTTCCCCGCCGCCGCAACCTTGGTGAGATCGCGCGTGTACTTCTCGAGGACCTGGAATTTCCCTTCGGGATCTTTGTCGGTCACGCGCGCCGAGCCGCGGACCTCCTTGAGGGCGAGGTCGAGACCCGCCGCGTCGACGCCGCCGGCCTCGCGGAAGAGGTTCTCCATCTCGCGATCGCGCCGCGACATCGCGAGGAGGAAATGCTCCACCGAGATGTACTCGTCGCCAAGGCGCTTCGCCTCTTCTTCCGCGACGCGGAACACTTCGGCGAGTCGACGACCCACCGCGCATTCGGCGCCCTGCACCTTCGGGAACTTCGCGAGCGCGCGCTCGAGACCACCCTCGACGACGAGCATGTCCGCCTTCGCCTTCTCGAGCAGCGGTCGCGCGATGCCGTCGTCTTGCTCGAGGCACGCGCTGAGGAAGTGCTCCGGCGCGATTTCGGGGTGCCCGAGGCGCGTGGCGTGACCATGCGCCGCCTGCAGCGCGAGTTGACTCTTGGTGGTGAAGCGATCGAGACGCATGGGGTGCTCCTGTACCTACGGCCCGTGGAACCTAAGCTCGCTCCACCGCCGCGCAAGACCTCGCGAGCATCGAACAATCGACGCCACACCACAACACCCTCGACGCCTCTTTCAGGGCGATGCGGCGGTCGAACGACGGAGCGGTGCGATCGGCTCCGCATCGTCGATGAGATCGAACGCGCGCTGCACGAGCACGTAGACGAACTGCTGCGAGAGCCCGCCGCGATCGAGGGGCATGTCGCGCTCGTACGCCAGGTGAACCTCGGTCGTCCCGCGACTCAGAATGAGCTCCGGCGTCACGTCGAGCTCGCTCGGGCGCAGCGGTGAGCCGGTCTGCGCGTCGCTGAAGAACGTCGCATCGACGGCAAGCGTCACGAGATCCGGTACGACCTCGACGCTCCCGTGCGCCGCGTAACGAAAGAGGGCGCGGCCCGTGTTGTCCGGACGCGCGAAGTAGGTTCCCGTAGTTTTTGGGTTGTACGCAAACCAGCCGATCGTCAGCCAACCGGAGAGGTCGTGATCGGCGAGGCCCACCGGCGCGAGAGAGCTCTCGCCGAGCACACGGGCCCGCACGTCGGCGTACGTCTGCGCGACGCCCCCGCGATCGACCGGCCGGTCGTGTTCGACGCGCGCGCTGCCCTCGAAGGCCGCGCGGTCGCCGAGCGACCAGGTGCTCGTGACCCCCGTGATGACGTCGAGCTCCGTGGGCGCAAGCGAAGCGACCCCACCTCGCTCACGATCGGTGAACACGTTCACGTCGAACGGGATCGAGAGGCGACGGCCGACGAGATCGAGGTCGGCGTGGAGCGCGTAGCGGGCGAGCGTGAGACCCGTGTTGTCGGGGCGCGCCGCGTAGCTCGGGTTGTAGAGGGCGACACCCGCGCTGAGGGCACCGGTGAGATCGAACCCGGTCTCCGCTCCCGCGACCGAGCCGCCGTGCGCGCCGGAACCTTGCTTGTCGAGAGCGAACGCTCCGTCCGCGAACGTGAGCGCCGCCGCCGCAAAGCACCAGTGGACGAGGCAAGCAGGCCGCATGGAGCCACGCTAGCCTACGTGCAGCGAGGTACCGCGACGGATGCGAAACGAATTCCTGATCATGATCGCCCTCGGCGCCGCGGGCTGCAGCGCGCAGGTGCGCGAAGGCGCGACGCCCGACGCGGGCACCGCCGACGCGGGCACGCTCGACGCCGGCACGCTCGACGCCGGCACCTTCGACGCGGGCCAGGACCTCGTCACGTGCGCGGGCCCGGGCACATGCACCGTCGTTTCGCGCTCGTGCTGCGGCGTGTGCGGGCAGCCCGCCGCCGGCGACATGGTCGGTCTCAGGTGGGATCGCACCGAAGCCTACCGGACCTCCGTTTGCGGCGGCACCGGACCCGTTCCTTGCCCCGCCTGCGCCACGATGGAGAACCCGCACCTCACGGCGACTTGCCGCGCGAGCGCGTGCACCGCGATCGACGTGCGAACGGACCAGACGAGCGCGTGCACGAACGATGCAGACTGCATGCTTCGCTACGGAACCGGGTGTTGCGAGCCCTGCGGCACGGATTTGGCCTCGAGGCTCACGGCGTTTCGCCGCGACGCACTTCGGACCGTCGTGCGGTGCCTGCCCAACGAAGGCGCATGCCCGCCGTGCGTCCCGACCTACCCGGCGAACGCGCGCGCCGTGTGCAACGCTCGGACCGGGCACTGCGAGGTGAGCCTCTCGCCGTGAGCGACGGGGCCGCGGCCGTGAACGCGTCCGCGACGCTGCAGAGGCTCGAGGACAGCGGGGCCGGGCTGCGAGATCGCGCTGAAGAGGCTCGAGGGGGCGGGACCTCCCCGCTCCGGTGGGGCCCCACGCTTGCTTCGTACCCACCTTCGCTTCGCGTTCGGGATCGCGCGTGTCTCGTGCTCGCCCACGCCGGAGGGACGATCACGGCCAAGGGTGGTCGCTTGCAGAATGCATGGGCTGCGCGCTCGGACTCCGCAAGGTGCCCTCCTCCGCAGCGAGGCCCCGCCCCCTCGACCCTCCGCCAAAGCGGCTCGAGGACAGCGGGGCCGGGCTCGGGACCCGGCCGCCCACGAAATCAGATGTCGAGGTTTTTGACCGCCAACGCGTTCTGCTCGATGAACTCGCGGCGCGGCTCGACCTGGTCGCCCATGAGGACCGTGAAG
>CAIOHM010000164.1 GCA_903858055.1 uncultured delta proteobacterium | reverse complement strand
GCGATCAAACGCGCGTGTTCTTCGACATGTTCACGCAGCCGCTCACGGACATCCTCATCGGCGCTTCGCCGCAAGGCCACCACCAGCTCACGCACGACGAGCCCGGCGACCAGCCCGGCGTGAACGCCATCGTGGTCACGGTCATGCAGGAGTTCGCCTACTTCCTCGGCGCGCTCAAGCGCATCCCCGAGGGCAGCGGCACGCTCCTCGACAACTGCGTCATCCTCGGCACCACGGACTGCGGCTTCGGCCGTACGCACCAGCTCACCGAGTACCCGCTCATCGTCGCGGGCAAGGGCGGCGGCGCGCTCAAGACCGGCCTCCACGTGCGCTCGGCCACCGAGGAGAACGCGAGCAAGGTCATGCTTTCGCTCGTGAACGCCGTTGGCGTGCGCCGCGGTGAGTACGGCCTCGATACCGCGAAGTCCACGGACCGCTGCACGGCGATCGAGGTGGGGTGATGGTGCGCCTCAAGACCGCACTCGCGCCGCTCCTCGCCCTGGTCACAGCGGCGACCCTCGCCGTGGGCTGCAGCTCCCCGAGCGAACCCGCGCAGCGCGTGGGCGACCGATGCGTCGGCGGAACATCGCACACGAGCATCGTCTCGAAGCTCGCCTTCGCGCGCCAGAAAGAGGGCGTGACCGCAGGCTTCGACATCGACGGCTTCACGAGCGACGGCTTCCAGAGCGAACAACAGGAGACCCTCTCCTGCTCGCAGATGGACTTCGAAGACGCGAACGGCAAGCAGGGCATCGACAACCAGCTCGCGCGCCTCATGCCGCTCCTCGACACGGTCACGGCCGCGGACGTGAACCTCATCATCAAGGGCGCGATCGAGAACGGGCAGCTGCTCACGACGGTCACGCTCGACGGCGTCGACGACCTGCAGAACGACCCGTGCGTGGAGGTCACCTTCAAGGCGGCGCTCGGCACCCCCACCCTCGGCACCGACGACGAGCTCGACCCGAGCCAGACCTTCGAGCACGACACCACGGGCCCGACGTCGCGCGCGATTGGCGCGATCAAGGACGGCTACCTCGAAGTGGGGCCCTTCGAGCTCGACCTGCTCGTGGTCGTGTTCGCGGAGAAGTTCAACCTGCACCTCTCTCGCGCGCGCGTGCGCACGAAGCTCGACCCGAGCGAGCCCGGTCGCATGGTCGGCGCCATCGGCGGCGGCGTGAAGATCCAGGAGCTCGAGGAGATCATCCAGCAGTTCGATCTCAACAGCGGCGAGCGCGACGCCGCGGCGAACTTCATCAAGGGCCTCGGCGACCTCGACTACGACCCGGCCACGAAGAAGTGCGGGTCGATCAGCGTCGGCGTCACCATGAGCGGCCGCCGCGCGTACTTGGTGCCGGGAACCCCCGTTGCGGACGCAGGCACGTCGGACGCAGGCACGCCCGTCGACGCGGGGCCGGTCGACGCAGGGCCCAAGACCCCCGACGAAGAGGCGTGGGAGCGCGACGTGCTGCCGATCGCGCGCGAGACCTGCCTTCAGTGCCACGCCGTCACCTTCCCCGGTCGCCCGCTCCTC
>CAIOHM010000163.1 GCA_903858055.1 uncultured delta proteobacterium | reverse complement strand
CGGGATCGCTCGTTTGGACGAGGTCCGCGGCACCGTCGCCGTCGAGATCCAAGGTCGCCCAGCCACGCGCGCCGCCGGTCGCGACCGTGGCGTAGAAGCCGTCCGGGAGCCCATTCGGAGGCACGGCGAAGCGCACCGGAGGATCGAGAAACGCTCCGAAGGGAGGCAGCGATCCGTCGGGGAGCGGGCCTGCGTCCCGGGGCCCGCCCTCGGGGAGCAAACCGCCGTCCGCCGTGGGAAAAGGCAGGCTTGCGTCGCTCCCAGCGTCAAGGCCGAAGGGCTCGTCGTTCGGGATCTGCGTGTCCGGAGGGATCGGCCGATCGGCCGACGCGCGATCGCCGATCGGCGTCGTGCACGCGAGCGAGGCGAACGGTAGGACCGCCGCCAGGCACCCGAGCGCACGCCCCATCGACGTCAGGCCCCGTTGCGCGACGAGCGACGCGCGCGCTCGGCTTGAACGACGCGGCCATCGACCACCTGCCCCGCGAGGAGCTCGATGGCGCGATCGACGTGCTCCGCGCGGACGGAGAGGAAGCTCGACGTGTCGCGAACCCGCACGTGGCCCACGTCGGCGGCGCTGAGTCCACCCTCGCCGGTCACGAGCGCGACGAGCTCACCAGGCTTGAGGCCATCACGGCGCCCCACGTTCACGAAGAGCTCGCGAAAATCTTCGGCCGGGCCCGCATCTTCGGCCTCGAGGCGCACGGGCGCTTCTTCGCCTTCGATGCGCGCGACGATGCCGAGATCGTCGTTCTCGCCGGCCTCGACGGCGACGGGGGCACGCGGCTTGCGTTCGCCGCGTTCGCCGCGTTCCCCGCGATCGCCGCGTTCACGACGACGCTCGCGCGACGAGCTCCGACCCTCCGCACTCGTGCTGGTGCTCGCGCTGCGTGCGGGACGGGGAGCTTCTTCGGGCTCCGCGGCCGGCGGCGGCAGCTTCGCGCGACGTGCTTCCGCAGACTCGCCGGGCACGTCGTGACCGAGCTCGGCGCGCGTACCGAGGTGCTCGCGCAAGAGGCCCGCGACCACGCGCTCGGCCTCGTCGTGCGAGAGCAAGCGGCGAGCAAGGGCGAGATCCGCGGCGCTGACGCGCTGGTCGGCGTAGGCGTCGACGAAGAAGCGGACGACGTCGGCCTCGGCGCGCGTCGCGAGGTCGTGGGCCGAGGGAAGCTGCTTCTCGATCGGGCGGAGCTTGTAGACGAGGCGCAGCGCGTAGAGGTGCTGCACGTCTTTGGCGCCGATGAGCGAGATCGCGGTGCCCGTGCGGCCGGCGCGCCCCGTGCGGCCCGTGCGGTGCAGGTAGGCCTCGGGGCTCTCCGGGAAGTCCATGTTGATGACGTGCGTGACGTGCGAGACGTCGATGCCGCGCGCCGCGACGTCGGTCGCCACGAGGAAGCGGGTCTTGCCCTCGCGGAGGCGCTGCATGACGCGCTCGCGCTCCTTCTGCTCGAGGTCACCGTTGAGCCAATCCGCGGGAAAACCCGCGCGACGCAGCGTCTCGGCGACGCGCTCGGTCTCGCTCTTCGTGTTGCAGAACACGATCGCGCTCTCGGGGTCCTCGACCTCGAGGAGACGAAGCAGGTCGCCGTGCTTGTCGCCGAGGGCCATGTAGACGATGTGCGTGATCGTCAGCGCGGCGGCGTGGTCGCCCGAGAGGGTGACGAACTCCGGGTCGCGGAGCTTGTTCTTCGCCATGCGCTCGATCTCGGGCGGCACGGTGGCGCTGAAGAGGAGCGTTTGTCGCGTGGTCGGGAGGCGCTCTTGGATCGCGTCGAGCTCGCGCGCGAAGCCCATGGAGAGCATCTCGTCGGCTTCGTCGAGGACGAGCGCGCGGAGCTCGGAGGGATCGAACGTGCCGCGGCGCAGGTGGTCGAGGACGCGACCCGGGGTTCCGACGACGATCGCCACGCCGGCCTCGAGATCCGAGACCTGACGACCCATGGGTGCGCCGCCGTAGAGCGTGGTGACGCGCGTGCCCTTGAACTGGGCGAGGCGCTCGATTTCTCCGGCGACCTGCAGCGCGAGCTCGCGCGTGGGGCAGAGGATCAGCGCTTGCGGGAGCTTGGCGGCGGGCTCGACGAGCTTGTCGACGAGGGGCAGCGAGAACGCTGCGGTCTTGCCCGTGCCCGTGCGCGACTGCACGAGGAGGTCGCGGCCGGCGCTGGCGGAGGCCCACACGTCACGCTGGACGTTCGTGGGCTCCTTGTAGCCGACGGCGTCGAGGGCCTTGAGGACTTCGGCCGAGAGGCCGAGAGAAGCGAAGGTGGCGGGGGTGCTCGTCGACGTCGACGGCACGGGGTTTTCTAGCGACATGGACTCCACTCGGGCGAGCCGACCTTGGTCTCGTCGCCGTGGCTCGTGAAGGCCTGCGACATGACGAGCCAAGTGCTCTGGACGATGAACGGGATGACGAACGCAAAAAAGGCGAGCTGAAGCGCCCGCACGATCCGCCGTTCGCGGACAGCGAGGGACCGGCCGTTTTCATCGGCTTCTACGCGGTCGCTCATCGGATGACTCGTTTCTGCCCGCACTTCTTGCGAAGCGCAAGCGAAAGCCCCCGCAAACGGCACGACGACGCCGCGCAACCCCTCGAATCTTCGATGCCTTTTTCGGAGGCTCTGGTAGGGCGCGGGCCATGTCGTCGACCGAAGCACGCGCCGAGGGAACCCGCGGTACGCCGCGCGCGCCTCTTGATTCGGCGCCGGCGGCACCCCAGGAGACTCTCCATGGCTCCCCTCGCGCGGATGCGCCCATGACGCAGGTGGCCCTCGAGGCGCTCGGTTCCGTCGCGACGGAGGCCCGCATTGGCTCGGCGGCCGCGCGCCGCATGGCCGAGGTCGTTCGCGCGGTGGGTCCCGAGCTCGTCGAAGTCGAGAAGCTCCTCGCCGAATCGTCGCGCACCGGCGCGAGCCCGGGGACCGAGGCGGCGGCTCACTTGCTCGGCGCCGGCGGCAAGCGCATTCGGCCCGTGGCGCTCCTCCTTTCGGCCTCGATCTACGCGAAGCCCACGAGGCGCACCCACGAACTCGCGGCCGTCGCGGAGCTGGTGCACGGCGCCACGCTCCTCCACGACGACGTCGTCGACGACGCGCCCGAGCGGCGAGGCCAGGCCGCGGCGCGCACCGTGTGGGGCAACGCCGTGAGCGTGCTCGGAGGGGATCTCATGCTCACGCACGCGCTTGCGCGCTGCTACGAGGCAGGAAATTCGCTCATCTTCGAGCACCTCCTGCGCACGCTGCGCACGCTCGTGGACGGCGAGATCGTCCAGCTCCGCGGCCGCACCGCCCTCGATTTGCGCGCCGAGACTTACTTCCACATCGCGAACGCCAAGACGGCCTCGCTCTTCGACTGGGCGACGACCTCGGGCGCACGCTCGGCCGGAGCCCCCGAAGAGCACGCGCTCGCCCTCGGCCGCTTCGGCGTGAACCTCGGCCTCGCGTTCCAGCTCGTCGACGACGTGCTCGACTACGCCGGCACCTCCGAAGTGACCGGCAAGGCGCTCTTTGCCGACCTTCGCGAGGGCAAGATCACCCTGCCCTTGGTCTACGCGCTCGAGAGCGATCCGCGGCTCGAGGTGCTCGTGAAGGCCGTGCGCGCGGGCGAAGAGTCCGCGGCCCTCGAGCTCGGCCCAGCGATCCTCGCGACGAACGCCTGCGACCGGGTGCGAAGCCTCGCGCAAGAGCGCACGCGCAACGCGCTTCGTGAGCTCCACGGGCTGCCCGCGAGCGAGCCGCGTGATCTGCTCGGCGCCGTCGCCACGGATCTCGTCGCGCGTCTCCACTGACGCGCGGGAGGCACGCGGCGCTTTCGTGCACTCTGCACGCCCGAGCGTGCGGCTTGGGATCCTGACGATTCCAAGGTAGAGGGGCTGCATGGGTCTGCGTTCGCGCCTCGTGCTCGCCGTGACCGTGGCGCTCGCCGCGACCACGCAGGCCGCCGCGCAGCCGCTCGAGCTGAAGGACGCCCTCGGGCTCGCCGAGAAGAATCACCCTGCCATTTGGGCGGCGCGCGCGCGCCTCGGCGGGGCCGTGGCGCAGCTCGAAGAGGCGACGACCACGCCCTGGTTCCAGTGGAACATGTCCGGTGGCGGCGGCGTCCTTCCGCCGATCGTGGGCACCGCCGGCTACTCGTCGGCCACGCAGGTCGTCCTCAACCCGACCCTCGAGTCGCTCACGACCCCGTCGATGCGCCTCGACATCAACGGCACCGTGCCGCTCTACACGTTCGGCAAGATCGAGGCTGCGAACGAGGCGGCGCGCGCGAACGTCCGCGTGAACGAGTGGGACGTCGAGAAACAGCGGCTGTCGGTGAGGCACGACGTGCGCCGCGCGTACTACGGCGTGCTCTTCGCGCGTGACGTGCGCTACGTCGGCAAGGAGATCCTCGAGCGCCTCGACGAGCACATCGACCGCATCGCGAAGAAGCTCGACGACGGCGACGAGAGCGCGTCGGAGATCGACAAGCTTCGCCTCGACGTCTACCGCGAAGACATCCGCGCGCGCATGTCGGAGCCCGTGAAGGGCGAGACCATGGCGATGGCGGCGCTCCGCTTTTTCACGGGCCGCCCCGGCGAGCTCGAGTTCCCGGATGTCCCGCTCAAGAAGCCGGACTACGAGCTCTTGCCCGTCGCGAGCTGGCTCGAGGCCGCGCGCCTCTACCGGCCCGACCTTCGGATGGCCCAAGCCGGTCTCGACGCACGCGCGCGCATGCTCGACCTCGCGCGCGCGCGCCTCATGCCCGACATCGGCCTCAGTTTGAGCTCGAGCTACGCGTTCAGCCCCGCCGCCGACCGCCAGAGAAACCCCTGGGTATCGGACCCCTTCAACCACTTCTTCTACGGGTTCGCGCTCGGGTTTCGCTGGAACCTCGACTTCCTCCCGCAGGTCGCGCGCGTGGCCCAAGCACGTGCGCAGCTCGAAGAGCTCGAGTCGAACCTGCGCCTCGCGCTCGGAGGCGTGGCCGTCGAGGTCGAGCACGCGCACGCGATCGCGGTCGACGCCAAGATGCGCCTCGAAGCCCACGAGCGCGCCGAGCGCCGCGCTAAGCAGTGGGTCTCGAAGGTGCAGACCTCCGTCGACCTCGGCACCGAAGACGAGCGCCTCCTCGCCGAGCCCATCCGCGCCTACGCGACCTCGCGCATCAACCGCCTCCAAGCGACCTACGACTACGTCGCAGCCCTCTCCAATCTATGCTTCGTCAGCGGCTACGAACCCGACGGCCTCTTCCGATAAGGAAGTGAAGAACGCGTGAGCGGCTCGATCCGTCGGGCGTCGTCCTCGCCGGACAGAGAGTCCGGCTGCGTCCTCCTTCCTAGTCTCGAGCCGCTGACGCGTTCTTCCGGTTTCGTTTGGAACGCTCGTGCAAACGCGGCGGCTCGATCCGTCGGGCGTCGTCCTCGCCGGACAGAGAGTCCGGCTGCGTCCTCCTTCCGCGAGGTCCGAGCGAAACCGGACCGAGCCGTTCGACGAGACGCAAGCTCGCCAAGGCGCGAGGCCGGATGCGTAGTCTTCCTACGCAGGAGGCCGAGCAACGATGGCGGGCGACGCGGATCGGAAGAACGGCGACGGGAGGTTTCGTGAGGACCTCGCACCTCGAGCCGCTGACGCGTTCTTCCGGTTTCGTTTGGAACGCTCGTGCAAACGCGGCGGCTCGATCCGTCGGGCGT
>CAIOHM010000162.1 GCA_903858055.1 uncultured delta proteobacterium | reverse complement strand
GGCGGCCTCGGCCGCAGCCGCGACGACCGCGCCCATGACGAACGCCCTCAGCACCCCTCGACGCGACCGTGTGCTCTCCACCGCACGAAAATACCAGAAAGCCCGCGTCGCGCGGCGCTCTTTCACGGGTACGCGCAGAACGGCGCAGGCCGCGTGAGTCGCGCGGGCTTCAGGGCAGCACGGGGCGGTTCGAGGGCGGCGATCCCGCGGCGATGCGCTTCTCGGAGTCCATGGGCGCGAGGCCCAAGCCGAGGCGCTCGCCTTGCCACCCGGAAGCCTCGACGATTTGCTGCGACCAGACCTCGTTCTGGACGACCCATCGAACGGTCTTGGTGATGGCCTCTTCGAGGCTCTTCTGCGGACGCCAGCCGAGCTCGTCGCGGGCCGCAGCGCTCACGGGCGCGTACGCGAGGTCGTGCCCTGGGCGATCCTCCACCTCGGTGACGAGCTGATCGTAGCTCGCGTAGCCCGCCGCCTGCATCGCGTCGTTCTTCGCCGCGGGGCGCTCCGCTTCGACCGCCGCGAGGACCTTCGCCACGATCTCCCGGTTCGTCGTGGCCTCGCCGCGACCGAGCTCGTACACCGCGCCGTAGCGGCCGCGCTTCGAGGCGGCGAGGAGGCCGGAGCAGAAGTCGTCGACGAACATCCAGTCGCGCTTGGCCGAGCCGTCGCCGTAGAGCGGGATCGTCGCGCCCGCGAGCGCGCGACCGACGACGAGCGGTACGAGCTTCTCAGGAAATTGCCAGGGCCCCATGAGGTTGCTCGCACGCACGACCACGTAGGGGAGCTTGTACGTGCGCTGGTAGGAGAGGACGAGGCTCTCGGCTGCGAGGGCGGAGGCCGCGGCGGGCGAGGTCGGACCGAGGGGCACGCCGCCTTCCCCAAGGGGCCCCGCGGCACGCAAGGAGGACACGTGCACGAGCGAGAAGCGCGCGAGCTTGTCTTCGTCGTAGCCCGCAAGCACCTGCCTGCACTGCTGGGCGACTTCGAAAGCGCCGCCGACGTTCGTCTTCATGAAGATGCGCGCTTCGTCGATGCTGCGATCGACGCTGGTCTCGCCCGCGAGGTGCACGACCTTGGTGGGCTTCGCGGTGCGCAAGATCGCACGGAGCGCACGACCGTCCGCCGCGTCGACCTCGAAGAACGAGAAGCGCGGGTCCTTCTCGCACGACGCGATGTTGTCCCACGACCCGCTCCGCACGAACTTGTCGACGACGACGACCTTGGCGGCCGTGTTTTTGAGGAGGTAACGGACAAAGTTGGAACCAACGAAGCCCGCACCACCGGTCACGAAGTAGGTCTCGCTCATGATCGCTCCGGGGCGCAGCGTATCGAACTCCCGCGATGGAGGGAAAGTTCGGCACCCTCGACGGGGCAGGAAATACGTGGTGCGGTACGCGAAATGGATGCGCTCTCCGTCCTCTTCCTCACCCCCCTCGGCGATCAGAGCGGAGACGCAGGGTTCTATCGTGTGGCTCAGCCGGCACTTCGCCTCGCCGCACGCGACGACATCGCCGCCGTGCACGTCGCCTCCAACTTCGATCCGAACCTCGACGCGCTCCTCGACGCCGCCGACGTGATCGTCGTCGTGCAGCTCGCGGACCCGGACCTCTTCCCGCGCGTCAACCGAGCGCGCGAGCGCGGCGCGGTCGTCATCTACGATCTCGCGGAAGACATCACGAGCCTGCCGCTCCTGCACCCGCTCCAAAGCACCTGGGTCGAAGAGCAAGCGCAGCGTCACGCCTTCAAGCTCGCGAAGCTCGCGACGCTCTTCACGGCTTCGAACGTGCGCCTCCTCGCGCATTGGGCCTCGGTGAACCTGCGCGGCAACTTGGTCGCGGAGGCGTGGCCGTTCGAGGTGAAGGCCGAGCGCACGCCGAACCCCGAGCGGTTCCACATCGCCTTCGTGCTCGAGCTTCACGACTACGCGGGCGCGCGCGACGTCATCGAGTCCGTGCGCGCGTGGCTCACGGTCGCTCCGCACGCCACCGTGGAAGTGCTCGCGCCCGAAATCGTGCACCAGGGCTTCGAGGGCTTCCCTGCCGAACGCGTCACGCTCTCCACGGCGCGCCAACCGGCCCAGCGCTTCGAGGCCCTCCAGCGCGCCGACGTGGCCATCCTCACGCTCGAGGACACCGACTACGGCCATCGCACCTCGGACCTACGCTGGCTCGAGGCCGCCGCGAACGGGGCGATCGTCCTCGCGCCGAAGCGTGGCGCCTACGCGGACCGCATCACGCACGGCGCCAACGGCCTGCACTACCGCGAGCCGGACGAGGTCATCCCCGCGCTCGATCGCCTCGCGAGCGATGCGGAGCTCTGCGATCACCTGCGACGCACGGCCGCCGATCAGGTGCTCCGTGAGCGAAGCCTCGACGCGAGCCTCGACGAACAAGTCACCTACTGGCGACGCTTCCTCAAGGTCGACCGCAGCGCCGAGCGCCGCCCACTCCCGCCCCGTGAAGGCGGCGCGCTGACCGCCTACGAGAACGCGCTCTACGAGGGGATCTTCGCGATGGGCGCGCTCAAGGATCAGGTCGCCGCGCGCGGACACTTCGAGCGCGCCGCCGAGCTCGAGCCGAGCGCCGCCGAGCCGCCCATGCTGCTCGCGCGCGTGTGCCCAAACCCCGTGGCGTTCGCCGTGAGCGCGCTCGAGAAATCGCCGCTCAGCCTGCGCGGGCACATCCTCCTCGGGGACGCGCTCCAAGACGCCGGGCAGCACCAAGACGCGCTCGCGATTTACCAGCGCACCGCCGAGCTCTTCCCGAGCTGGGAGCTGCCTTACTTGCGCGTCGCGCTCCTCCTCGAAGGCATCGGGATGAAGACCGAGGCCGAGCAGTTCATCCGTATGGCCGCCGACGTCGCGACCTTCCTCGAGGAGGCCGTCGAGGCGCGGGCGTGAGATGAGGGAGGGGGTCGCGACGCGTGTGCGGGCGCAGTACGAACGGCACCCGTATCCGCCGGTGTCCCCCTTCGCGCTGCCCTCACGCGTGCCCGAGCGCGAGCTGAGCGTGACGCTCGGGGCCGAGCTGGCGGGGTCGAGGGATTTTCCGCGCAAGCCACGCGTGCTCGTCGCGGGCTGCGGGAGCCTCGAGGCGCTCGTCGTGGCGCGCGCGAACCCCGAGGCCGAGGTTGTCACCGCGGTCGACCTCAGCGAGGCCTCCCTCCGCGTGCTCGCGCGGCGGCTCGTGCTCGCGCGCATCGCCCAGCCTTTCACCCCACGCGCGCCGATCGTCGCCCACGCGAGCGATCTGCTCGGCTTCCGCAGCGCCCCGTTCGACGCCATCTTTCTCTCGAACGTGCTGCAGCACGTCGCCGCACCCGAGCAGCTCCTCGCCCACCTCGCCAGCATGCTTGCGCCGCACGGTCTCATGAGGCTCGTGGTCTACCCGCGCGCGAGCCGCCTGTGGATGCGCGCGATTCAAGATCACCTGCGCGCCATCGGCCTCGACGCCCACGGCGAGAGGCCCCGCGCGCGCGTCACGGCCGCCATGCGCGCGCTCGACCCAAGCGATCCGCGGCGACTTTCCTTCGAGGTCAACCCCGAGTCGCTCACCGACGCGGGCGTGGTCGACGCCTACCTTCACGAGCACGACGATCCCGTCGCTCCGCTTACGCTTGCATCCTGCATGCATACGTGTGGCATGCGCCTCGTCGCCGAGCGTCAGACCGCCTCGTCGCGCAGCAGCTTCGTGGAGGAGGTCGACCCTGCGCTAGCGGCGCTCGTCACGAGCCCCTGGGAGCGGCTCGCGATCCTCGATGCTTCGCTCGAACTCTGTGCGAATCCCGTGCTCTGGTTTGCCCGCGGCTCAAGCCCGGAGCCCGCGCGCGCTTCGCTTGACGCCATGAGCACACCAACGACGTTGGCCGAGCGCCTTGGCGCATGTGTGCGGGAGCTCGACCTCCTGCTTGCACCCTACAACTATTCGACCGAGGCGTGGCTCGACCGCCTCGCACGCGAAGTGGGGCCCCGCGTCGCGCCACCACCGAGCGAGCGCCCGTTGCAAGGCCTCGCCCTCAGCGACTACGATGTCGCAGCGCTGCGGAGCGGCACGCCGAAGCTTCGCGACGCATGAAGCTGAACGCGTCCGTGGCTCACGGCGTGACCACGCGCACGCCGGCAGCCTCGCAGGTGCAACCTCCGACGTTCACGGTGCCCCGCGCGGCAGGCTCCCGAAGCGTCGCGACGACCCATTGGCGCGTGAACGCCTCCGCTCGCGTGCGCGGCGCGCGCTGCGGCTCGCTGCCACAGCTCGAGGTCGCGCCGGCCTTCGAGAGAAAACAGGCGACCGTCGCGCCAACGACGAGGTCGCCCTCGCGCGCCGCACGCGACCGCCACGCATACTTGGTGAAGAGCTCCACCGCGTCGCCGATCGCGTAGAAGCCCCCGCCTTCGACGGTGCGCTTCAAGCTCCCAAGCGGAACTTCCATGGGCTTGTCGCGGAGCGCGTCGTCGCCCACGAGGAAGTCGTCGGCGTCGAGGACGTCGCCCGAAGCAGGCGCGTTCGGACCGCGGCACGCGGCGAGCGCGAGAACGAAGGCGGCGGAGAGAGCGGGAACCTTCACGAGGCGTAGTCTTCCACCGGCGGGCAGGTGCACACGAGGTTGCGGTCGCCGAAGGCGTTGTTCACGCGGGCCACGTGCGGCCAGAACTTGCGGGCACGCACCCACGGCGCCGGGAAGGCCGCGACCTGGCGGTCGTAAGGGTGCTTCCACTCGGTCGCCGTCACGTGCTCGGCCGTGTGCGGCGCGTTCTTGAGCGGGTTGTCGTCCTTCGGGAGACGGCCCTCTTCGATGGCGCGAATCTCTTCGCGGATCGAGATGAGCGCTTCGCAGAAGCGATCGAGCTCACCCTTCGACTCGGACTCGGTCGGCTCCACCATGAGCGTGCCCGCGATGGGCCACGACATCGTCGGCGCGTGGAAGCCGTAGTCCATGAGGCGCTTCGCGACGTCTTCGACCTCGATGCCCGCGGTCTTCTTGAAGGCGCGCAGATCGAGGATGCACTCGTGCGCCACGCGCCCATTCGTGCCCGTGTAGACGATGGGGAAATGCGGCGCGAGGCGCATGGCCATGTAGTTCGCGTTGAGGATCGCGACCTGCGTCGCCGCCGTGAGGCCCGCGCTGCCCATCAGGCGCGCGTAGACCCAGGAGATGAGCAGGATGCTCGCGCTGCCCCAGGGCGCCTGGCTCACGGGTCCAAGCGCCTTCTCGCCGCCAACCTTGACCTCAGGGTGCCCCGGGAGGAAGGGCGCGAGGTGCGCCGCGACGCCGATGGGGCCCATGCCCGGGCCGCCGCCGCCGTGCGGGATGCAGAAGGTCTTGTGGAGGTTCAGGTGGCACACGTCCGCGCCGAAGTCGCCGGGGCGGCAGAGGCCGACCTGCGCGTTCATGTTGGCGCCATCCATGTAGACCTGGCCGCCCTGCTCGTGGACGATCGCGCAGATGCGGCGGATCTCCTCTTCGAAGACGCCGTGCGTGGACGGGTAGGTGACCATGAGGCCCGCGAGCTTCGCCGCGTGGAGCTTCGCCTTCGCCTCGAGGTCCACGACGTCGATGTTGCCCTTGGCGTCGCAGCCCACGACGACGACCTCGAAGCCCGCCATGACCGCGGAGGCGGGGTTCGTTCCGTGGGCGCTCGAGGGGATGAGGCAGACGGTGCGCTGCACGTCGCCGCGCGCGCGATGGTAGGCGCGGATGACGAGGAGACCCGCGTACTCGCCCTGCGAGCCCGCGTTCGGCTGGAGCGAGACCGCCGCGAAGCCCGTGACCTCGCGGAGCATCGCCTCGAGCTCGCGGATGACCACCTGGTAGCCCTGGGCCTGCTCGAGCGGCGCGTAGGGGTGGAGGCCGTTCCAGTGCGCGTCCGTGATCGGCATCATTTCGGCCGTCGCGTTCAGCTTCATGGTGCACGAGCCGAGCGGGATCATCGAGTGGCACAGCGAAAGATCGCGGCCTTCGAGCATGCGCAGGTAGCGGAGCATTTCGTGCTCGCTGCGGTAGGCGTGGAAGACCGGATGGTTCAGGTATTTCGACGTACGACGAAGTGCAGACGGAATCGAGTCGCTTGCGCGCAACGCGAGATCCGCCACCTTCGGGGCACCTGCGCCGAGGAGCACGTAGAGGAGGTCTTCGAGGTCCGAGGCCGAGACGGTCTCGTCGAGCGCGATCGCGAACGAGGTCTCGCCGAGCTTGCGCAGGTTGATCCGCTTGTCGGCGCTGCGGGTCGCGATGGCCGCGGCCTGGGTCGAGCTCGCCTCCACGCGAACGGTGTCGAAGAACTCACCGTGCGCGACCGAGAGACCGCCTTCGCGCGCGGCGAGGGCGACGATGGCCGCCGCACCGTGCACACGCTTCGCGATGGCCTCGAGGCCCTCGGGCCCGTGGTAGACCGCGTACATGCTGGCCGTGACGGCGAGCAGGGCCTGCGCCGTGCAGATGTTGCTGGTCGCCTTCTCGCGGCGAATGTGCTGCTCGCGCGTCTGGAGCGCCATGCGCAGCGCGCGGTTGCCGTGCGCGTCTTGCGAGATGCCGATGATGCGGCCCGGCAGCTTGCGGACGTAGTCGTTCTTGCAGGCGAAGTAGGCGGCGTGCGGACCGCCATAGCCGAGCGGAACGCCGAAGCGCTGCGTGCTGCCGACGGCGATGTCCGCGCCGAGCTCGCCAGGCGAAGCGAGCACGGTGAGCGCGAGGATGTCCGCGGCCACCACGGCGAGCGCGCCGTGCTCTTTGCTCTTCGCGATGAACGCGCGCGGGTCGACGACGCGCCCGTCGGTCTCGGGGTACTGGACCACGGTCGCGAAGACCTTCGTCGCGAAGTCGAACGTCGCCGCGTCACCGACGATGACCTCGATGCCGAGCGCGTCGGCGCGCGTACGCACGACCTCGATGGTCGCCGGGTTGCAGCCCTTGGAGACGAAGATCGCGTTCCGCTCTTCCGAGCCGTTGAAGCCATACGCGAGGTGCATCGCCTCGGCGGCCGCGGTCGCCTCGTCGAGGAGCGAGGCGTTGGCGATCTCGAGGCCCGTGAGGTCCGAGACCATCGTCTGGTAGTTGAGGAGCGCCTCGAGGCGGCCCTGCGAAATCTCCGCCTGGTACGGCGTATACTGCGTGTACCAGCCCGGGTTCTGGATCACGTTTCGGAGGATGACCGGCGGCGTGATGGTCCCGTGGAAGCCGTTGCCCAGGTAGCTGCGCCACACCTGGTTCTTCGAGCCGAGCTTCTGCGCGAGCTCGAGGACCTCGGCCTCCGAGATCGCCGGCGGGAGGTCGAGGCCGCCCTGGAGGCGAATCGCGCTCGGCACGGTCTCGTCGACGAGCGACGCGAGCGACGCAGAGCCGATGGCCTTCAACATTTCGTCGAGCACGGCGGGCGAGGACCCGAGGTGGCGGGCGGCGAAGACATCCGGATGCGCAAGCGAGACGGCCATGTGAAACCTCGACGATTCTGCGGAGTTGGGGCCTCGCTAGCCCATGGGCAGGGGGATTCAAGCGCGCTGCGTCACCGCGCACGCTCGGGCCGCACGGCGCCGAGAGACCCGCAATCCTTTCGCAAATCCCGCTTTTTGCCGGAAAAAACGCCGCCAGACACCGCCGAGCCTTGCGATCGGATCCCTGCCGACGCATACATACGCGTGGGCCGGTGCCGTGGAAGTTCCCCCACTTCCTGGCGCCTTGGGCCGTGAGTCGGTTCGCTCCCCTCCCCCCTCCCCAAAGCGGGCCGACTCCCTGGGCTTGGTTGCGAAACCAGGCCCAGCCTTTTTTGGGGCGACGGAGGGGCGGGCGGGCGTCCTTAGAGGGCAGCCTTCACGGCTTCGAGCTCGGCCGGCAACACGATGGGCTCGTTGCGCAGGCGCGAGTCGAGCTCGGGGAAAGCCTTCTCGTGGTACCCGAGCTTGAACTCGGTGAACTTGAGGCCGTTCGCCGTGGAGACGACGATCACGCGCTCGTTCGCCTTGATGACGTTCTTCGCGCGGAGCTTGAACACGCACGCGAGCGCCACGCCCGTGTGCGGGCACGTGTAGAGGCCGGTGCGATCCGCGCGGGCGCAGGCGTCGGCGAGCTCTTGTTCGGTTGCCTGTTCGACGACGCCGTTCATGCCCTTGAGGGCACGCATGGCGCGCGGCGCGCTCACGGGGTTGCCGATTTGAATCGCGCTCGCGTGGCTCTTTTGAGCGGGGATCGCCTCGACCTCGTCCTTGCCGTCGACGAAGGCGCGGTACATCGGGTTCGCGTTCGCGGCCTGCGCCACGAGCAGCCGCGGCATGCGCTGGATGACGCCGAGTTCGCGCATCATTTCGAAGCCCGCGAAGAGCGCCGACGCGTTGCCGAGGTTGCCGGAGGGGATCACGACCCAGTCGGGGACCTGCCAATCGAACTGCTGCACGATCTCGAAGGCAACGGTCTTCTGACCCTCGATGCGGAGCGGGTTCATCGAGTTCGCGAGGTAGATGAGCCCCTCTTCGGCGAGCTTCTGGATGATCGCCATGCACCCGTCGAAGTCGGTCTCGAGGGCAAAGACCTTGGCGCCGTGCGCGAGCGGCTGCACGAGCTGCGCGGTGGAGACCTTGCCACGCGGGAGCAGCACGACGACCGGGAGCCCCGCCGCAGCACCGTAGGCCGCGAGGGCAGCGGAAGTGTCACCGGTGGAGGCGCAGGCGATGGCGCGAGGCTTGAGGTCGCCGGTCTGCATGGCATGGCGCACCACGGAGACGAGCACGGTCATGCCGAGATCTTTGAAGGAGCCCGTGTGCGCGTTGCCGCACTGCTTGACCCAAAGATCCGGCAGGTCGATCTCTTTGCCGAGGCGCTCGGCCCAGAAGAGGTTCGTGCCGCCTTCGCCCGTGGAGACGATGGACTCGTCGCCGACCTCGGGCATCACCCACTCGCGCTTGCCCCAGACGCCGCTGCCGTAGGGCCACGAGTTGCGCATGTAGCGCTCGTCGAAGATGCGCATCCATGCGGCCGCGCTGCGATCGCGCAGGGCCGCCATGTCGTGCTTCACCTCGAGGAGACCGCCGCACTTCGGGCAACGGTAGAGCGCCTTGGTGACGGGGTAAGACCCTTCACAGCCGGCGAAACACTGAAACTTGGCGCTGTATTGAGGCATCCGTGTGCTCCGAAAACGGAGGTGGACCCTAGCCGTTACCGGGGCGATCGCCACGGGTCTTTTTCGCCGCGTTCGTCACCGCGGCGGCTGGCAACGCGGCGCGTAGGGGCTCTTCGTGGAACTCGGGAGGCAGCGCCAACCCGCCGCCTCGCGCGCGCAGTCGTCGTCGCTGCAGCACACGTCGGTGCACTTGCCGATCATCGAGTCGCACTGGTTCGAGAAGCAGTCGCCGTCGACGGTGCACGCTTCGCCGATGCGCTTGCCGCTCGCGTTCGCGCCCTCGCGGCAGCTCGCCACCACCGCCGTCGCCCCTTCGGGCCGCTCGTAGCTGCAGCGAAGCGTGTAGATCGAGAGGAAGCCCGCGGCCGCACCGCACGCCGCGGAGGAGCAGCACGGCGCCATGCACAGGCTCGGCTCGAGGAGGTTCGTGCTCACTTGGCGGCAAATGCCGCTCGTGCACGCGCTCGAGTCGGTGCAGCGACGGTTCGCCGCCGTGTTCGCGGAGCCGCTCGTGGGGCGGCAATGGAGGCCGACCGAGGATCCGGTGCCCGTCGTCACCGAGGAGACCGCGCACCGGCGCCCGCTCCCGCACGAGGCGTCGGTGCAGCAGGTGTCGGCGCACGTGCCGCTCTCGCAGCGGCCGCTGCGGCACGACTCGGCGCTTTGGCAGCTGTCACCGATCGCCTTGGTTCCGACCGCCGAGATGCCGAGGAGCGTCGACTTCACGCAATAGCGGCCACCGGTGCCGGCGTTGGCGCACACGGAGCCCGCGGCGCAGTCGTTCGAGGTGCAGCACGCCTTGGTGCAGAAGCGGCCTGCGTCGAGCCACGTGCTCGGGACCATGCCCGCAGTCGCGCACGAGCCCGTCGTGCACACGGTGTCGGCGACGCACGAACCACCTTCCGGCACCGAATTTCCTCGCACGCACGCGTTGGTCTTCGTGTCGCACGCGCTCGGCGAAGGGCAGTTCGCCGGGCCGCACGTGTACACGTCGGGCGGCGGTGCTGCGTCGGGGCGAGGTCCGCCGTCTTCCGCCACGACACAGCGGCCCGCGATGCACGTGCCCTCGGCGCATGGGGCGAGGTTGTCGACGATCCCGTCGCAGTCTTCGTCCACGCCGTCGCAGGTGAGCTCGCTGCTCTCGCACGTACGGCACGCGCCGCTCGTGCTGCAGTACTCGCCCGTCGCGCACGCGCCGTCCGCGCCGACGAGGCAGCTGAACGAGGGCAAGTCCGCAGGCACGATCGTCGAGCACGCCGTCGCGAAGGCGAGCACCGCGAAGAGCGCGAGCGCGCGGAGCCTCATGGAGTCACCTCGGCCGCGCGCGTCGTCACGGGCACGGGCTCGCGCCCAAAGTAGAACCACGAGGCGGTGGCCACGCCGATCGCCGCAGCAACCCACGCCACGTCGGCGCCGATCGCATAGCCGTGCGCCTCGTTCGTCCGCGCCGCGAGGTCGTCGTAGGTGCCGTCGCGGCCGGTGACGAAGCCGCTCGGGCGCGTGGAGAGCGCGAGCGAACCGAGCACGGCGCCCGCCACCGCCGCCACGCCCGCGCCCGCCGCGGGCCCCCACACCCACGCGTCGACGGCGCGCTCGCGCTCGACGGTCACGGGGACCACGACGACCTTGCGACGCTTCTCCGCGATCTCTTCGCGCGCCCCCTCGAGGCGACGTCGAAACGCCTCCGCCCGCTGGCGCTCCGCAGACTCGAGCTTCATCGCCAAGTAGCGATCGACCCACACGATCGCCTCGTCGGGCTCACCGAGGCGCTCGCGCACGAGGGCGAGGTTGTAGACCAGGTCTTTCCCTTGTGAGTCGCGCTTGAGCGCCGCCTCGAGCTGCTCGGCCGCCTCGCGGTAACGCCCCGCCGCATAGAGCTCCTTCGCCTTCTCGAAGAAGAGGCGGGCCTGGACCTTGTTCGGGTCGGCGTCGTCGACGAGGGCCGGCGCCGGGCTCACGGGGGCCACGGCAGGAGACTTCGCGGGCGTCGACGCGTGCGCCGAGACAAGGACGCTCCCGACGAGAGCCCCGCACACGCGCGCCGTCACCCAAAGCCCAGGCCTCATTCCGCGCACACGTTACCACGGGGCCGCCGCTCTTGGGGGGCCGCGCGTCGCCCGCTTTCCGCGAGCCCCAAGGCGCGCTAATCCCGAGGCATGCGTTTCCTCGCCGCGGCCTTCGCCTTCTTCGCCCTCACCACCGTCGCGTGCGTCGACGAGCAGACGACCTCGCCAAAGACGCCGGGCACGCCCGCGCGAAGCTTCGCCAAGGTCGGCGAACCCTGCGGCGGCATCGCCGGTATCCAGTGCGACGAAGGCCTGCGCTGCGCCCCGCTCGCGTGGTCGCGCCCGCAAGATCCACGTGCACCCGGCATCGTCGACGAGCTGGGCCGCTGCGTTCCCGCCGAAGCTCCCTGAGGCGCTCATGTCCACGACGGAAGATCCCTCCCTCGAAGCCGCGGTGCGCGACCTCGTCACCAAGGCGAAGCTCGCGTCGCGCAAGCTCGGCATCGCCACGACGGCCACGAAAGACGCCGTGCTCACGAGCATCGCCAGGCGCATTCGTGAGGCCGCGCCCCGCATCGCCGAGGCCAACGCCATCGACCTCGACGGCGCGCGAAAGAAGGGCTCCGACGCCGCGTTCCTCGATCGCCTGACCTTGCAAGGTACACGCATCGAGGCGCTCGCGAAGAGCGTCGAAGACATCGTCGCGCTCGGAGACCCTTGCGGGCGCACCATCGAAGATCGCCAGCGCCCGAACGGCCTGCGCGTGCGCCGGGTTGCCGTGCCGATCGGCCTCGTGGCCATGGTCTACGAGGCACGCCCGAACGTCACCGTCGACGCCGCCGTCCTCTGCATCAAGAGCGGCAACGGCACCGTCCTCAAGGGCGGTCGCGAAGCGCTCGAGACGAGCAAGGTGCTCGCGGCGATCGTCGGCGACGCGCTCGAAGAGCAGGGACTCCCGCGCGAGGCCGTAACGCTCCTGCCGTTCACCGATCGCGCCGCCGTGCGCGCGCTCGTACGCCTCGACGGACTCGTCGATCTCGCGATCCCCCGCGGAGGCGAGGCGCTCATTCGCGCGGTCGTCGACGAAGCACGCGTACCCGTGGTGCAGCACTACAAGGGCGTGTGCCACCTCTACCTCGACGCCGGCGCGGACCTCGAGACGGCCAAGCGCCTCGTGCTCAACGGCAAGCTCCAGCGCCCCGGCGTGTGCAACGCCACCGAGTGCCTCCTCGTCGACGCCGCCGAGGCGGACCGTCTCCTCGTGCCTGTGCTCACGGCGCTCCGCGACGGCGGGTGCGCGATCCACGGCGACGAGGCGACCTGCGCGCGGTTCCCCAACGCAACGCCTGCCGGCGACGAAGATTGGGGCCATGAGTTCCTCGCGCCGGTGATCGCCGTGCGCATCGTCGAGGGCCTCGAAGGGGCGCTCGCCCACGTCGCCACGTATGGTTCCGGTCATACGGAGGCCATCCTGACGCCAACGGCGACCCACGCCGACCGTTGGCGCCGTGAGGTCGACGCGGCGTGCGTCGTCGTCAACGCCTCCACGCGCTTTCACGACGGCGGCGAGCTCGGCCTCGGCGCCGAGATGGGCATCGCCACGAGCCGCCTGCACTGGCGCGGCCCCATGGGCCTCGAGGCGTTGACCACCATGAAGTGGGTCGTCGACGGCGAAGGCCAGACGCGCGCCTGATTTTCGTGCTACCTCGCGGCTCGTGGCAGCCCCGAAGAAGACGTCCGCACGCGCCCCCAAGAAGTCCGAGACCAGCGCCTCGCCGGCCCCCGCGAAGAAGCGGGCCGTGCCGCGCGCCATTCCCAACCCGGAGACCTCGCGCCCGACGCTCGGCTCGTCGCACCGCAAGAGCACGCCGGCGCTCCCAACGGGCAAGCCCGCGAAGAGCGCAGCGAAGCCCGCGAAGGCCGCCGCGAAGCCCGCGAAGGCTGCCGCCAAAGCTCCGAAAGCCGCGGCCGAGAAGGCTCCCGCGAAGAAGGCTGCCGCCGTCACGAAGGGTGCCGAGCTTCCCTTGCCCGCGCGCGTCCGCAAGAGCAAGGCCGAGGCGAAGCCCGACGAGGCCACGGAGCTCGGCAAGGCCGTCGCCCTCGGCGCCCTCGAGAAGAAGGCGTCCCACGTGGAGGTGATCGACGTGCGCGGCCGCCTCGACTACGCGGACGTGGTGGTCCTCGCCAGCGGTCGCAGCGATCGCCAGGCCGTCGCGATCGCGCAGGGCATGGAAGACGAGGCGAAGAAGCGTCTCGGCCGGCGCACGCTCTCGGTCGAAGGCGTCACCAAGGGTCAGTGGATCCTCCTCGATTTCGGCGACGTGGTCGCGCACGTCTTCACGGAAGACGCACGCCACCTCTACGACCTCGACGGCCTCTTCTCGGACGCCGACAAGATCCCCGTCTGAGGCACCTCGGCGCGGCGCCGCTCAGCGCCCTTCGAACGTGGGCTTTCGCTTCGCCGCGAACGCCTCGAGCGCCTCGCGTCGATCGCGCGTGGGGATGAGCCGGTCGTAGACGAGCGCCTCGACATCGAGGCCCGTGTGCAGCTGCTCGTCGAAGGATCGGTCGACGGCCTCGAGCGCCGCCGCGAGCGCGAGCGGGGCGCCGTTCGCGATCGGCTCGAGCATGCGCAGCGTGAAGGCGAGCGGATCTTCCTCCGCGGGCACGATCGCCTGCACGAGGCCCCACGCGTACGCGGTCGCCGCGTCGATGCGCCGACCGAGGAGGATCATCTCCTTCGCGCGTGCCTCACCGACGACGCGCGGGAGCTTTTGCGTGCCGCCCGCCGCGGGGATGATGCCGAGCGTGGTCTCCGGAAGCGCGAGCTGCGCGTGCGCGACGGCGATGCGCAAGTCGCACATGAGCGCGAGCTCGAGGCCGCCCCCGAACGCGCCGCCGTTGAGGAGCGCCACGACGGGCTTCGAGAGGCGATCGAGGGCGCCGAGCTCACTTCGGTAGAGGCGAATCTGCGTGCGCACGTCGTCGTCGCTCATGCCCGCGCGCTCTTTCAGGTCCGCGCCGGCGCAGAAGACCTTCTCACCCGCGCCGCGGAGCACCACGCCGCGCACCGAAGGGTTCTCCGCCGCCGCACGCGCGAGCTTCCCGATCGCGAAGAGCGTCGGGCGCGAGAGCGCGTTGGCGCGAGCCTCACGGTCGATGGTCCACACCTCGAGGGTGCCGTGCTGTTCGACGCGGATCGGAAAGTCTTCGTGAGCGCTCATGGGCGTTCTCTACCGCGTGGCCCAAAAACGAAAAGGCCCCTCGGAGGAGGAGCCTTTCGCAGCGCCGTCGCCCGGCTTCGACTCAGCGGCCGAGGGCCTCTGCGCGGTTCACGATGCGGGGCGTGAGGAAGATCACGAGCTCGTTGCGCGTGTCGCTGGCGCGGCGGCGCTGAAAGAGCCAACCGATGATCGGGATGTCGCCGAAGAACGGGACCTGATCGAGGTTGCGACCGGTGTTGCGCGTGTAGATGCCACCGATGACCGCCGTGTGCCCGTCGGCGACGAGGAGATCGGTCTCGGCTTCGCGCTTGAGGATCGTCGGGTCGCCACGCGCCGAGGTCTGGTTGAAGTCGGGCTCGTCGCGGTTGATCTTCACGTGCATCGCGACCGCGCCGTCGGCGGTGACGTGCGGCTTCACGAGGAGCTGAAGCTTCGCCTCTTGGAACGTCGTCTGCACGCCCTGGGCGCTCACCTGGCTGAAGGGGATGAGCGTGCCCTGGTTGATGCGCGCCTCGCTGTTGTCGAGCGTGAGGACGCGCGGGCTCGAGACGATGCGGACCATGCCGCTCGCCTCGGCGGCCGAGAGGCGGATGCCGAGGTTGAAGTTGTTGTCGATGGACCCGAGGTTGAAGCCGATCGCGCCGCCCTGGCCCTGGCCGACGGTGGCGGGGAGGTTGACCGCGAAGTTCGGGTTCGTGACCTGGCGCTGAATGGGGTTCAGGCCGGCGGCGACGGTGTTCGAGTCCGAGGCACCGCCCGCGAGCGAGAAGTTCGACGGGAACGCGACGCCCGTGGGGTTGCCCGTCGCGCCGGTCATGCTGGCGTCGCCGCCCCACTGGATGCCCATGTCGCGGAGGTAGCGGCTCGTGGCCTCGACGATGCGCGCCTCGACGAGCACCTGCGGGGTCTGCGTGTCGAGCGAGCGCACGAGCTCTTCGATGTGGTCGAGGTTGCCCGCGATGTCGCGCGTGACGAGCACGTTCGTGCGGTCGTCGACGGCGATCGAACCGCGCGGCGAGAGGAGGTCCTTCGCGCGCCCTTGGAGCTCTTCGGCCTGCGCGTAGCTCACGGGGATGAGGCGCGTCTCGAGCGGCGCGAGCTCGAACTCTTGCTTCTGCGCCGCGAGGCGAAGCTCACGCTCCTTCTGGAGCACCGCCGCCGGTGCGACGCGAATGAGGTTGCCCTGGCGCACCATTCCGAGCGATTTCGCCTGCAACACGACGTCGAGCGCTTGCTCCCACGGCACGTTGCGGAGGCGGATCGTGACCGAGCCGGTCACGTCGTCGGTGGTGATGATGTTCACCTTGCCGACGTCGGCGAGCAGCCGAAGGATGTTGTGAATGTCCGCGTCTTTGAGGTCGAGGTCGATGCGGCGGCCGGGCGCCACGCCGCCGCGCGCCGCGACCTGCGCGAGCACCGAGGACTGCGCCGAAGGGCTCACGTGCTCCGCGGTGGTCTCGACGTCGCCTTCGTCATGGACGACGATTTGCGGCGCCTTGTCGCGGGCGACGGTGACCGTCTGACGGCGTGCCGGCTCGGCCGCAGCGGCGGTCGACGCGAAGGCGACGAGGCCGCACACGAACGCGGTGGTGGCGGGGGCAGTCGACGGGCGTGGGGATGTCTTCTTCATCCTGGGCTCACTGTTCATTTGGGCGTCGCAGGGAGATCGTCGGTCTCCGCGTGAATGGTGAGAACGCGCGTGACCGGGGCGTTCGTGGGTTGGGCCGGGTCTTCGCGTACGAAGACGACGTCGGTCGGACGGATGCGGTCGACGCGCCAGTTGACTTGGTACTCGGTGGAGCCGACGCCGCCGGTGCGGGCGATTTCCGAGCGGCCGATGAAGTCGCCGCGACGCACCGTGGTGCCCTTGCCCTTGGGGTCGACGAGCATGGCCATGGGCTGCTCGCCGCCTTGCACGATGGCGATGAGGCGCAGGTCGTCGAGCGCGTACTCGGCGATGAGCACGTTGCGCTGGTTCACGACGGCGCGCGTGTTGGTCGCCGCGGCCGCGAAGGAGCGGAACGGGTCGCGGCTGCGATCGCCTTCGGTGAAATCCGTTTCGTTGAACTCGATCGCCGGACCGGCGGCGGGCTTCGCCGGGGCTTGGGGCGGCGGGGGCGGCGGCGGGACGGCTTGGCCGCTCGCGCCGATCCACTGGGGCTCGGCGGGCTTGTCGTTGCCGCAGCCCAGGGACGAGAGGCCGACCGCGAGCGCGAGGAGAGCGAAGGCTTTCATGGACGAGCACCTCCGCCCGCCGCGGGGGCCTTGGTGTGCGGGAGCTGATGCAGCGCGGTCGCGAGGCAGCGCGCACGCATCACGATGTCCGCGCCTGCCTCTTTCGGTTCGAAGAGCTCGATGTTCTCGACGTTGATGATGCGGTCGAGGCGACCGACCTCGTGCACGAACTTCGCGACCTGGTGGAAGCGACCGCGCAGCTCGAGCTGCATGGGGCTCCGCGCGTAGAACGACTCGTTGCGCTCTTCGAGCGGCTGCCAGCCCACGAGCTCCACGCCCGAGAGGTTCGAGACCTGCTGGAGCGAGGAGAGGAACGACGCGACCTCGGTCGCCTCGGGGAGGATCTTGTTGAGCTCACGCTGGCGCTGCTGACGGAGCACGAGCTCGTCGCGGTCGCTGAGGAACGTGGCCTGCGCGCGCTTCTGCGCCTCGAGCTCCGAGAGCAGGTCGGCCTTCTCGGCCTTCGCCTTCGTGATGAGGTCGTCGGTCTCTTGGTAGTAGACGACGTAATACAGCGCCGCGACCACGACCATGAGGAGCCCCACGAGGCCGCCTCGAGCTCCTGGCGACAGCGACGCGCCGATGCCTGCGGGCTTCTTCGCGGCCATCAGAACCTCACCTTCGCGCTGAACTGGAACCGCACGAGCTGCTCCTTGGTCTGCGGGTCGAGCACCTTCTCGGCGGGGAGCAGGCGCACGTCTTCGAAGTACTGGCTGAGCGAGAGGCGACGGAGCAGCTCGGAGACGTCTTCGGCGTCGCGCGCAAAGCCGCCGATGGTCGCGCTCCGCTCCTTCTCTTGGTAGCTCGTGAGCCACAAGCGATGCGCGTCCCAGGCCGGGTTTGGCACGAGCTGTGGGGCGTCGCGGCGGAGCTGCTCGAGGCGCGCGCGGTCCACGGAAGGACCCTTGTCGCCGGTGAGCACGCGCGAGAGTTCGAGGAGCACGGCGGTCGGACCGACGCGGCCCGCCTGCAGCTTCTCGATGGCGGCCTCACGATCGCGGAGCGTCTTGAGCTCGTCTTGAATCGACTTGTGGTTCGCGATCTCGCGCCCGATCTGATCGATCTGACCGCGCACCGCCGTGGATTCGGCCTTCACGGACTCGAGCTCGCGCTCCTTCGCGTGCTGCACGAAGAAGAGCGCGCCGAGCTCGAGCAAGAACGCCACGAGCACGACGACCTGCAGCGTGTTCGTGTCCGCCGCTTGGGCCTGCTGCTTCTGCGGGAGGAGATTGACGCGGATCATGCGCGCACCTCTTTGGCGCGGCGAAGCGCGAGGCCGAGCGCGACCGTGAGCTGGGGAGCACGGGCGCGGAGCGCGGCTTCGTCGACCTTGCCGTCGACGGCGAAAGACGAGAGGGGATCGAAGACCTCGACCGGACGGCGCGTCTTCTCTTCGATCGCGCGGCAGAGCGGCGCGAGCGAGGCCCCGCCGCCGCACACGTACACGCGCGTGACGTCCGCCTCGCCGCTGGTCGCCAGGTAGAAATCGAGCGAGCGGTGCACTTCGCCCGCGAGGTTCGCGCACGCTTGGTCGATGGCCGCGTTCACGTCTTGCGGCACGAGCCCGCCCTGCGCGCCGCACTTGTACGCCTCGGCTTGCTCCCAGCCGAGGTTGCAGCGCTTGCGGACCTCTTCCGTGATCGACGCGCCCGCCGTTTGAATCTCGCGCGTGAAGGCGGAGGTGCCCTTCGAGAGCACGTTGATCGTCGTGTTCGCGGCGCCCACGTCGACCACCGCGATGGTGCGGTCGGGCGGGAGCGTACCGAGGCTGCGCTCGAGGCAGTTTTGGATCGCGAAGGCGTTGATGTCGACGACGAGGGGCTTGAGTTTCGCGTCGCGCACGATGGTCGCGACGTCGTTCACTTCGTCACGCTTCGCGGCGACGAGGAGCACGTCCATGCGCTGCTCCTCGGGGAAGCGCGCGAGCACTTCGTAGTCGAAGGTCATCTGCTTGATGTCGAACGGAATGTGCTGCTCGGCCTCCCACCCGATCGACTCCTGCAGCTCTTCCTTCGTCATGAGCGGCATCGCGATTTTGCGCACGATGACCGACTGTCCGTACACGCCGATAGCGACCTCTTTTTGGCTGATCTTCGCTTGCGCGAAGGCCTGCTCGAGCGCCTCGGTGACCGCCGACGGGTTCATGACGTGACCGTCGATGATCGTGTCGCGTGGGAGGTCAACGTAGGCATGGCGCACGATCGTGAGCGCGCGCCGGCTCTCTTTGAGCTGCACGACCTTGATCGAGCTCGCGCCGATGTCGACGCCGACGAGCAACTTTCCTTCCGCCATGTCTCCGGCCCTCGAGGCACGTAGCCCCGGCGAGGAGTCTCGCAGAGTCGAGGGCCTTTGGTCAAAACTTCCCCACCCGAAAGGTCCGCCGCTGCTAAGCCACCCCCCTTATGCATCTGCGGTTGGCAGCCCTCTTCGCATCGTGCGTCCTGGTTTCTTCCTGGGCGCAGGCACGAACCACCCATGTGGTCCGGCACGGCCAGACCCTCGGCGGAATCGCCCTCGAGTACCGCACGACCGTTCGAGAACTCGTCGCGGCGAACCCGCGCCTCAAGAGCCGGCCGCTGCGCGCCGGCCAGAGCATCGTCATTCCGGGGCATGACGAGGTGGACCCCAAGCACGGCAAGGGCAGCGGAGCGACGAAGGCGGCGGGCGAAAAGGGCTCGCGCTGGAGCGGCAAGCCGAAGCACCCGGGCGTCGTGCACCTCTCGCGCCTCGCGACCACCGAAGACGCGATCGTCACCGTGCGCGATCGATCGGGCCGCGTGCCCAAGGCCGCACACCCCGTCTTCGCCCGCATGCTCCGCGCGAAGGGCGGCCCCACCCACGCGATCGACGCGCGCCTCATCGCGCTCGTGGGCATCGTCTCGGACCACTTCGGCGGACGGCGCCTCGAGGTGATCTCGGGCTACCGGCCCTACTCGCCCAAGCAGCACACCGCGCACTCGAACCACAACATCGGCCACGCGATGGACTTCCGGGTCATCGGCGTGCCCAACGAGGTCGTGCGCGACTTCTGCCGCAGTCTGCGCAACGTGGGCGTGGGGTACTACCCGAACAGCGTCTTCGTGCACCTCGACGCGCGCCACGAGTCCGCGTTCTGGGTCGATTTCTCGCGCCCCGGCGAGCCGCCGCGTTACGGCGAGGGCGGCGTCGATCCCGACGAGGGAGCCTCGGACGTCTCGGACGACAACCCGCTCGTGGGCAAGCTCGGGGCCGAGCCGAGCGACGACGCGAAGCCGGTTGCCGCGACCGGCGAGGGGAGCAAGACCGCACCGAGCGGCGCTGCGAGCGAAGCGCCGGTCCCGCCCGCGAACGATTCGCCTACGGTCGACCCCGCGAACAATTAAGAGCGGGCCGCGTTTTCGGCGGCGAGGTCAACGCTGACCCGGGCGACCGAATCCACGCAAAAGGTTACATCGGCTCCATCGGCCTCTTCGGCGCGCGAGCGTGCATTGCGTCGGCTCGCGCTTACGTCGGCCCACACGGGTCACAAGCAACCCACCCCCGTGTTTGGTGGGGTCTCGTGACGCACGAAGCCGAGGAAAACTCCAAGGCAACGTGCGTTCACCGGGTCATTCTGAACCCACTGTTGCGCGTCTCTTTTCGGGCGCCTCACGGGGCTCCGCACATTTGCTTCGCATTTCGCGATGGCACGGTGATCGCAAAGCGGGCGAACATCCGTGAAGTTTGCGGAACCCGTGTTCGGAGACCTGCCTCGCATGAAGAAGGTTCGCGGAGAAAAAGTGTCGGTCGCCGTGAAGGCGAGCCCGAAGACCAGCGGCACGGGCACGGTTCGTGCGGCGAGCGCGCAGGCCCTGACGGCGCACATGGGCCTGGTGCATCAGGTCGTGGCACGCTTCCTCAAGCGCTTGCCTCCGAACGTGCTGCGCGACGACCTCGTGGCGGCAGGCACCATCGGGCTCATCGACGCCGTTCAGAAGAGCCCCAAGGCCACCGGGCCGACCTTCGAATGGTACGCGCGCATCCGCATCCGCGGCGCGATCCTCGACGAGCTCCGCTCGCAAGATTGGCTCTCGCGTCGTGCGCGCACCCGCGTGACCCAAGAGCAGGGCCGCAGCGAGGTCGCCGCTTCGCAACGTGCGCACGTGGTGGGCTTCGACGACCTCCCCCCGGACATGCTCTCGCGCCTCCTCGCGGATCACGACGGTGCGCGCCCCGGCGACGAGGCCGAAGAGCGCTCCGTGCGGCAGATGATCGAGCGCGGCATCGACCAGCTCCCCGAGCGTGAGCGGCACATCGTGCGCATGCATTACTTCCAGGCGGTGCCCTTCAAGCTCATCGCGAAGCACCTCTCCGTGAGCGAGCCGCGCATCTCGCAGCTCCACGGCCGCGCGATGCAGATGCTCAAGACCGCGCTCGAGAAGGACCGCTACGTCGCCTGAGGGCGTGACCGCCAAGCGGCTGCGGCTCCGAAGGCGTTGGGTCCGAGGCCCAGCGCCTTTTCTTCGTGCGCCGCGAGCAACGTGTCCGCGCAGGCACGCAACGAAACGCGCCGGCCGGCGTACCGGTCGACGCGTCGTGCGGCGGTCGCCTTCGAGGACCGCTTAGGAGGCGAGCGCCGCTTCGAGCTGGCCCTCGAGCTCTTGCTCGGTGACACGCTTGGCGAGCGAGAGCTCGCGCAGGAGCAAGCCCTTCGCCTTGTCGAGGAGGTTCTGCTCGCCGAACGAGAGGTTCTTCGAGCCGCGGAGCCGGTGCATGTCGCGCATGACCTTGGCCACCTCGTGCAGCGACTTGCTCTTCACCATCTCTTGGTAGATGCGGAAGCGGCGCGACCAAGGCTCCACCTTCACGGCGACTTCCTTGCTGCGAATGGTGTCGAGGATCGCGTCGGCTTCGCTCGCGGTCATGATCTGCCGCAGACCGAGCGCCTGCGCGGACTTCACGGGGACGATCACCTTCGAACCGCCCTGGACGAGGAGCACGTAGAACTCGGTGGGCGGACCGCCCCCGATCGCCTTCTGCTCGATGGCGACGACCTCACCGACGCCGTGGCTCGGGTGCACCGCGAGGTCGTGGAGCTTGAACGACACGGGGCCAGGCTTCACCGCGGCCGCGGCGGCAGGCACGAGGCTGCGCAACGTGGGCAGGCGCGAGACGGACTTGCGGCTCGGCGGGACGGCCGGGACGCTCTTGCGCGACTTCTTCGGCGCAGGAACGGACTTGGCGGGGGCCTTGACCTTCACCGCCGACTTCGGGGCCGCCTTCGCGGGCGCGCTCTTCTTCGCCGAGGAAGCAGCCTTCGCTTCGACCTTCTTGGCGGGCGAGGCCTTCGCGGCCGCCTTCGCGGGCTTGGCCTTGGGTGCGGCCTTGGCCGACGCGCTCTTCTTCGCGGGGGCGGACTTCGCAGCGGCCTTCTCGGCCTTCTTGGCGGGCGCGCTCTTCTTGGCGGAGGCGGGCGCGCTCTTGGGAGCCGGGGCCTTCGCCTTGGTGGTCGCCTTGCCCTTCGCCTTCGAGCTCGCGCTCGTTGCGGACGCTTTCTTCTTTGCGGTCGCCATCGGTCCTCGCGTTCGAGAACGCACGGCTCGCACCACACATTCCCGTCAGGCGATAAATACCGCCCAGTGCGCGAAGCTTAGCACGGAGCCGTACCGGGGGTCAATCGCGCCGCTCGGAGCCTCCGCGGGCGTGCGAGGCGAGCGTCGCTGCGAGCGCGTTGACGTTTCGCAGCCGACGGCTCAGGTCGCGCGCCACGTTCAGGATGACCATCGTGTAGCTCTTGAGGTCGTCGCGGTAGAGCTGCGACATCACACGGCACGAGAGGCGCAGGAGGACGACGTGGCTCGCGGCACGGGCGGTCGCGAGACGCCCCTGCATGTCGATGACCGACGAGCCACCCAGGATGCTCTTCGCGTGGATCATGTTGATGCGCTCGCCGAGCTCGGCGTGATCGTCGGCGTCGGCGGCGCGCTTCCAGAGCTCCACCTCGCCTTCGAGCACCAAGTAGAGCTCACGCGCGGGGTCTCCCTCGCGGAAGAGGAGGTCCCCCTCTTGCAGCTCGATTCGCTCGACGCGCTCGGCGAGCCACGCGAGTGCGCTGTCTTCGAGGCCGCCGCAGAGGGCACATTCACGGAGCTCGTCGACGGACGAACCGGGCACGCGCACACCGGTGGGGAGCGGCGTCTCGAGGCAGGGTGCTGCGGGGGTCATGCGCCTTCTCGTGGCAGGGGCTTCGTGAACACCACGCGACGGCGACCGGGCCCCGCGTAGCCATCGAGCTCTTCGACCTTCCAGCCGAGGGCCGCGTGAAAACGGATCGAGGGCTCGTTGCCCGGCGTCGTGATGGCCTTCATGCGCATGCAGCCGCCGTGCGCGCAGTCGCGCTCGAACTCTTGGTAGAGGGTGCGCGCCACGCCCTTCCGGCGGTGCTCGGGGTTGATGCCCACGAGGTGCACGTAGCCCGTGCGCTCCGCTTCGTCGGCGACGAAGCCCAAGAGGAACCCCACGAGCTCGTCGGCCTCGTCGACGACGACGCGCGCGAAGCGACCGAGCTCGTAGAAGAAGATGGGATGCGCGAGCGTGCTGATAGGTCCGCCCCACCAGTGATCGATGACCGTCACGATGCGATCGAAGTCGTCTTTGGTGATGCGCCTGGTCGCGTAGCCCACGGTCGTTAGAGGTAGCACCGCCGAAACACCGTTGGCATCCCCGAGTTCGCGAACCTCTTGCGTTTTTTCCTTGCGCAGCGCGCCGTCGTGCACGAGCGAGGGGCGTATGACGCGCCCGATCCTCGTTGCTCCGTCCATCCTCTCCGCTGACTTCGGCCGCCTCGCCGAAGACGTGCGCGCCGTCGACGAAGCGGGCGCCGACTGGATCCACGTCGACGTGATGGACGGCCGCTTCGTACCGAACATCACGCTCGGACCGGTGGTGGTCGAGGCCGTGCGCAAGGCGACGCCGAAGCCCCTCGACGTGCACTTGATGATCGTCGAGCCCGAGAAGTACGTCGAGGCGTTCGCGAAGGCCGGCGCCGATATCATCACCGTCCACGCCGAGGCGTGCCCGCACCTGCACCGAAACCTCGAGCAGATCCGCGCGCTCGGGAAGAAGGCCGGCGTGGTGCTCAATCCTTCCACGCACGAGAGCGCGGTCGAGCACGTGCTGCCGCTCTGCGACGTCGTGCTCCTCATGAGCGTGAACCCTGGGTTTGGTGGACAGAAGTTCATCGGCAGCACGCTCGAAAAGGTGCGCCGCCTCCGCGGGATGATCGATCGCAAAGGCCTCGCGACGCTCATCGAGATCGACGGCGGCATCGTCCCCGCGACCGCTGCGCAGGTGGCCCAAGCGGGCGCCGACGTGCTCGTCGCGGGCAACGCGGTCTTCAAGTCGCCCGATTACAGGGCGGCGATCGCGGGCATCAAGGGCGCGTGCGCCGAGGTTGCGTGAAGCGCGTCGCGGCGCTCCTCGCCGCGGCACTGCCCTTCGTGGCCGCGTGCGTCCAGGCTCCACTGCCGAGCGCGGCGGCTCCTCCCGCACCCGAGGCCCGCGCTCCGGTGGCGCGCGAGGTCGCACGACCTGCCGCCGATCGCGCGGTGGAGCGGGCGCTCGCATCGGCCATGGTCGCGAGGAACCTCTCCTCGCGCGGCGCGTTCGCCTCGCGACGCGTGAGCCGCACCGAGATGGACCGCGTCGTGCGCGACCAAGTGGTCCACGAGCTGCCGCCCGACGCGCTCGCCCACGAAGAAGCGCAGCAGAAGCTCCTCGGCGTCGTGGACCCGCGCGAGGACTACCGAGAGCTCGTGCTCGGCATGCTCGGCTCCCAGGTGGCGGGCCTCTACGTGCCGCGCGAGAAGGCGCTCTACGTCGTCGACGACGACCGCGCGGGCTCCACGACCGACGACGAGCACACGGTGCTGGTTCACGAGATCGTGCACGCGATCCAAGACGAGCACTTCGACCTCGGCGCACGCGTGCGCTGGCGCGAAGACGGGAGCGACGCAGTGGCGGCGGTGCACGCGCTCGGCGAAGGGGACGCGACGCTCGCGATGCTCCTCGAGAAGAGCCGCGGCGAGGCGATCCCCGACGCGTTCTTCGAGGGGTTCGCCACCCTCATGCGCGACGGCAATCGGCAAATGGTGGGCGATCGCGTGCCGCGCGCCGTCGCCGACGCGCTCGTGGACCCGTACATCGAGGGTCTTCGCTTCGTGCGCGAACGGTACGCGGCCGGCGGTTGGGGCGCCGTCGACGACGCGTGGCGCGACCCGCCAAGCACCACCGAGCAACTCCTTCACCCTGCGAAGTACGCGGCGCGCGAAGCGCCGATCGCGATGAGCCGCGCGAGCGTCGGGCCGAAGGGCTTCGAGATCCTCACGGCCGGCGTCGTCGGTGAGCTCGATCTGCGTGACTGGCTCTCGGCCTTCGTCGACCTCGGCGAGGCTCGTGCGCTCGCGAGCGGCTGGGGCCAGGGCCGCGCCGAACTCTTTGGTCGCGAAGAAGAGCGCGCGGTCCGGCTGCGTATTCTCTGGGATTCCGACGCCAAGTCCCACGCGGCGCGCACGGAGAAGCTCCTCGCGCGCGCGCTCAAGGAGCGCTTCGGTCGGCCCGGCCGCATCGCCTCGTTCACCTGCTTCGATCGTCCCGAGCTCGGGCCCCTCGCCTTGCGTTCCGACCGCGAGGGTCTCGTGGTCCTCGCAGGTCCCGCGCGCCTCGGTGCGAAGGCGAGCGCGACCCAAGCCCGCTGCGCCGACCTCACCAGCTGGGCGAAGCGAGCCACGCGCGCCCGCTGACCTGCGCGCACGGCGAGGAGCTCAGAGGCCCGGCAGCAGCTGCGCGACGAGGGCGTCTTCGAGGAAGAGCCACTCGAGGAACGCGACGCAGAGGAACGGTCCGAACGCGAGGCGCGCGCCCGCGAGCCCCTCGGGAGGCGCTTCGGCGAGCGGATCTTCCGCGAGGATTTTTGCAGCCTCCGCGTCGCCCTGCGCGGCGAGCGCGTGGAGCTCTTCGCGTTCGCGCACGACCGCCTCGGGCTCCTCGATGCGGCCGCGCACGAGGAGCGTCGCGAGCGCCACGAGCGTGCCTTGGATCGCCGCGAGCACGAGCACCGCCACCGCACCGAGGCCACCGAACCAGAGGCCCACCGCGGCGAGGAGCTTGGCGTCGCCGAGGCCCATGCCCGGGAAGCCGCGCAGGCGCTCGTAGAGCCATATGAAGGGCACGTAGACGACCGCGAAACCGACGACGGCCCCGATGGCGCCCTCGGACCACGCACCGTGGCGCAGGAGCGTGTGGGCCGCGCCGAGCGCCGCGAGGAGCACGACGCCGCCGTCCGGCAGGTAAAGGTAGTCGAGGTCGATGAAGGTGAGGACCACCGCCGTCAGCGACGCCGCGAACACGACGAGCGCGAGGGCGAGCGCGCCGACGGTCACGCCGCCCACGAGCGCGCGATCACACGCGAGGTAGGCGAGGGCCCCGCCGAGGGCTTCGACGATCGGCACGCGCACGGGAATGCGGGCGCCGCAGCAGCTCGCACGGCCGCGCAAGAAGAGCCACGCGAGCACGGGCACGTTCTTCGCGGGATCGATCGGAGACCCGCAGCCGTCGCAGCGCGAGCCCGGCGTGACCACGCTCAGCCCCTGCGGAATGCGGCCAATGGCGACCGTCGCGAAGCTCCCCCACGCGAGCCCGAAGAGCACGGCGAAGACCTTCACGAAGGCCACGGGCACGTCGTCGAGGAGCATGAGGCGCCGCAGCATACCCGCGACCACGAAAAGGCGCTATGCGCCGCTCCCATGCAAGCCGCCGTGAACGCCGAGCACCCGGAGCCACGCGTGATTCGCCGCGCGGTGGACGCCCTCGAGCGCGACGGCGTCATCGCATACCCGACCGATACCGCGTATGCGCTCGGGTGCGATCTCGCGAGCCGCAAGGGCTTCGAGAAGCTCTGCGCGCTGCGCGGCCTCGACAAGAAGCACCTCTTCACGTTCCTCTGCCCGGACCTCGGCGACATCGCGAAGTACGCGGTCGTCGAGAACCAGCACTACCGCGTGCTGCGCCGCTTTTTGCCCGGGCCCTACGTCTTCGTGCTGCAGGCCACGCGCGAAATCCCCAAGATCGCGCAGTCGAAGCGGCAAACGGTGGGCATTCGCGTGCCAGGCCACGCGGTGCCGATCGCGATCGCGCGCGAGCTCGGGCGGCCGCTCATCACGGCCACGGCGATCGACGAGGACGGCGACCCCATGGTCGACAGCGCGGAGGTGGATCAGCGCTACGCGGGCCTCGCGCTCGTGCTCGACGGAGGCGACGTGCAGAAGGTGCAGACGAGCGTCGTCGATCTCACCACCGAGCCCGCGACGGTGATCCGCGCCGGTGTCGGCGACGTTTCGGAATTCTCCGACGATTGACGCAGGCAGGCCCCGGCCCGATGATGGGCCGCATGTTGGTGCAGGGGTCTATTCCGTCGCCGCTCGCGCTCGAACGCGCGCGCCTCCTCGTCGTGCAGCCGGCCTCGCGCGGCGAGTACCTCCGCTACGCGGCAGACGCGCTCGCGCTCGTGGCCCCGGACACGAACCGCACGGTGCTCCTCGGGCCCGACCGCCTCGACGGTCCCGTCGACTGGATTCGCTGCGAGGGCAACCACGTGCAGCTCTCCGTGGCGCCTTCGACGAACCTCGCCAAGCTCGCGAACGTCGTCGCCGACGAGCTCGTGCACCTCGCGCGACGCACGCACGCCCTCGACGAGCTCTACGACCCAAACACCTGGAACACGACGGATCTCGGGCGCATTTGCCGCCACGACGCCGAGTACCGCCAAGGCTTCGCGATGCTGCTCCACGAGGGCGGCTCCCTCTTCGGCATCGCCGTGATCACCGCGCGCGAAAGCGATCGCAAGCTCTCCGAGGTGGTGCTCGAGGCGCTCGAGGGCTTCGCGGTCACGCTCGTCACCGGGCTCCGCGCCCACCTCGCCCTCATCGACTACCAGCGCGAGGCGTCGGCGCTGCGCACGCTCGCGGGGGCACAGGGAACCTTGCTCGTCATCGACCGCGACGCGCGACGCGTGGTGTGGGGAACGAACCGTGCGCGCGGCGTCGAGTGGGCCCGCGACGTGGTCCCCGACGAGGACGCGATCGTGAATGCCGCCGAGGCGCTCCTCGCGGCGCGCGCGAAGGGTGAGAAGCTCCTCACGCCGCCGCGCTTGCGCCTTGGGCACCCCGTCGCCGTCGCGAAGTTCGAGCGAAGCGAGTTCATGGGACTCGCGCGCGCGTGCAGCCTGCGCATCGAGCCGCTCGGCTCGGCGGATCAAGTGACGGCCCTCGAGGGCCTCTCGAAGCGCGAACGCGAGATGGCCCGGCTCCTCGTGGCCGGGTACAGCGGCGTGAACATCGCCGCGATCGTGGGGCTCAGCGAAAATACGGTGCGAACGTACTTCCGACGCCTCTACACGAAGCTCGACGTCTCGAACCGCGCCGACCTCGTGCGCAAGCTCGTGAGCCCCGACGCCGACGAGCCGATCGCCCCTTCGACGACGATCCCCGTGGCCGCCGCGGGCGCCCTCGACGAGCTCCTCGACGTCTGAGCCGACCGGACGCGCTCAGAGGAGCGAGGCGATGGCGAGGCCCGCCGGGAGCGCGAAGGTCCCGAGGGCGATGCCGAGCGCGTCGACCGAATCCGTGCGCATGGCGTAGCCCACGAGCGCGAGCATGAAGAGGAACTTGAAGGCCGCGACGAGGCCCCAGAAGCGCCGCTTCTCGGGCGTTGGCTCTTCGAGCGGCGACGGGGCCAAGACGGTCGGCACGATGCGCCCGAGCAAGACCAAGTTCCCGACCGCGAAGAGCACGCCGAGCGCCACCCCGAGCGCGAAGCGACGTGGGGTGAAGAGCATGGCCACGAGCGACCCCGAGCCGCCGATGAGGGCCGTCGATACGATGTAGAGCGCAGGCTTCTTCATGGCGCGTCGCCGCCTTCGCCGGATTTCCACTCGCGACGCATGTGCTCGCCTGCACGGAAAATCGCACGGAACCCTGCGTAGAGGCCGCACACGAAGCCGAAGAGCAGGAGCCAGGGCCCCGTGCCGAAGCGCTCGTCGCCCTTTTGGCCGAGGTAGCCGCCGACCAAGATCGAGATCACGAGCTCGAGGCCCACCGTGGTGTAGCGCGCCGAGTTCTTGTCGAGGCGCAGCTTCATCGAGAGGACCCGAGGCCCGCGAGGAGTGCGGTCATCGCGCGGCCGCGATGGCTCATCGTGTGCTTCACGTCAGACGGCAGCTCGCCGAAGGTCTTGTTGTATCCCTCGGGCATGAAGAGCACGTCGTAGCCAAAGCCGCTGGTGCCGCGCTCCTCGAGGATCACGGACCCCTCGCAGACGCCGTCGACCTCGAGCATCGTCGCGCCGCCCTCGGCGAGCGGGTCGATGAGGCAGAGCGCGCAGCGAAAGCGGGCAGGAAAGCGCACGGCCTCGGTCTGGAGGGCGAGCAGACGCGCGACGAGGTGCTCGCGATTTTGGGCGTCGGTCGCACCCTCACCGGCAAAGCGTGCAGAATACACACCCGGTGCACCGCTGAGCGCGTCGACCTCGAGACCCGAGTCGTCCGCGAGCGTGAGGCACAACGACTCGCGCGCGATGCTGTGCGCCTTCTTCCGCGCGTTTTCGGCGAAGGTCGTCCCGTCTTCGATGACGACGGGCATCGGCACGAGTACCTCCGCCGCCGCGCGTACGCGGAAGCGGTCATGCCCAAAGAGCTCGGTGAACTCCGCGAGCTTGCCCTTGTTCGTGGTGGCGATGAGGAGGTCCCTCATGCGTCGCCCCGGCGAAGGAGGCGCGCGAGGTCGACACCGCTCGCGGCGAGGGCCGCGCGTTGCAGGCGCCCGAGCTCGTCGATGCCCGCGAGCGCGAGCGTCGTGAGGGCGTCGAAGTCCGCGCGTGGCACGGGCTCACCCTCGGAAGTGCCCTGAATTTCCACGATGTTCGCCTCGCCCGTCGCGACCACGTTCAGATCCACGCGCGCCTTCGAGTCTTCGACATACGCGAGATCGAGGAGCGCGCCCTGCCCGTCGACGATGCCCGCGCTCACCGCTGCGATCGACGAGGTGAGGCACGGCGCGAAGGTCGCGTCGCTGGCGTGGACCTTGGCGAGCGCAAGGGCCAGCGCCACGAAGCCGCCCGTGATCGACGCAGTCCGCGTGCCGCCGTCGGCCTCGAGCACATCGCAGTCGACGGTGATGGTCCGCTCGCCGAGGAGCTTGCGATCGACCGCTGCGCGGAGCGATCGACCGATGAGCCGCTGGATCTCTTGCGTGCGACCGCCGAGCGCTTTGCCACGCCCGTCGCGATCTTGTCGCGACTCGTTGGCGCGCGGGTGCATTTGGTACTCGGCCGTGACCCAGCCTTCGCCGCGGCCCGCGAGGAACTTCGGCACGCTCGCATCGATGGAGGCGGTGCAGAGCACGGCGGTGCCGCCTACGCGGTAGAGCACGGAGCCCTCGGCGCGGCGGTGGAACCCGCACGTGAACTCGGGGCTGCGGAGCTGGTGGGCGAGACGTCCGTCGAAGCGCATGGGGCGCTCCTTAGCAGGCTCCTCACGAAACGGCGCGCGCGGCGAACGCCTGCGATCCGCCGGGGTTTCGCGCCTAGACGCGCTCGACCCCGAGGGACTTCGCCATCCAGCGCACGATGTCGTCGGCGTCCGCTCCGGCGGCGCGGAAGCTCTTGAGGCTCGAGGCGCACCCCGTGATGACACGGCCTCCACCGAGCTCCTGGTGCTCGGCCACGCGGCGCTTCGCGGCGCCCTTCGCGGCCTCGGGGAACGTGAGCGGCACGAGGCCGCCGGCGCCGCTGCAACCGGACTGTTCACGACGCTCGGCGAACTCGTCGGGGCTGCGCGCGAGGATGCGCGCGAGGACGTGGCGTGGCTCGTCGTACTGGCCGAGGCCTCGACCCAAACGGCACGGGTCATGCCAGCGCACGGGCTCTTCCCCGAGGCCTGGCGCGGGCGCGAAGCGATCGAGGTGGCGCGCCGCGAGCTCCACGAGGGTCACGGGCTTCGGCAGGCCTGGAGCCGGCTCGACGATGAGGTGCTGCGCGCACCCCGCGTCGACGATGACGAGGCTCGCGAGGCCTTGCATGGAGGTACCAAGCGAGCGCTTGCGTCCTTCGGCTCGTTCGGGGAGGCCTGCGTCCGCGAGCGGGGCGCCGCAGCAGCTCGAGACGACACGGTGGGGCTCACCCGTGAGCGCGTACACCACCCGAAGCGCAAGACGCGCTTCTTCGGACGCACCGCGGTGGTAGCTGCACCCTACAAGGATCGCATGACGGCTGCTCGCGTCGTACGCGGCCTCGCTCGCGAGCTCGTCGGCGGCGCGGCGCATGATGGAGTCGGACTCCTCGACGCGCGCCTCGATGTCTTCGAGCGCGGCCGGACGCACGCCGCCCTTCGAGAGCTCCGCGCGCGCCTCGCGAAGGATGGCTCCGACGGGAACCTCGTGGTCGCAGCGCTTTTGGCAGCGCCCGCAGCCGGTGCACGCCCACGCAGGCTCGCCGTGCGACGCGTCGACCGCGACGTCGCCGTGGGCCATGGCGTTGACGAGGCTCATCTTGCCCCAGGGCGTCAGCGTCTCGCGGGGTTCGGCGTTCGAGACCGGGCACGCGCTGCGGCACAGCTTCGGGCAGAAGGTGCACGTCTCGAGCTCACGCTCGCGCGCGTCGAGCGAAGGGAGACGGACGGGGGCGCGGTGGTCGGGACGGCTCACGGGGTTGCGCCGCTCAGCCCTGCGCCCACTGGTACTCGAAGCGGAGCTCGTGCCCGCAGAGCACGTAGAGGTCACCGTTCTGAATCGTGCGACGCTTCACGCGCTCGCCGTTGAACTCCACACCGTTGGTGGAGTCGAGGTCGACGATGGCGGCACCTTCGGCCGTGAGCTCGACCATCGCGTGCTGACGCGAGACGTTCGGGTCCGCGAGGCGCAGATCGGTCGCGTGCTTGCCACGGCCGATGATGAAACGGTCCTTCGTGACGGGCACGGTCTGGCCCGCGTAGTGGACGACGAGGACAGGGGCGGCCGCGGGCATCGGCGGCGCGGGCGCGCGCGGGATCGCGGGGGGCGCGACGATCTCCGAGGGCGGCGGCGGCGTCGG
>CAIOHM010000161.1 GCA_903858055.1 uncultured delta proteobacterium | reverse complement strand
AGGCGCTCGACGGAGGGGCCTTCGCCGCGGCGGGCGAGGGCGCGACCAAGCTCGCTGACGGTGGCATTTCGAACCGCGAGGGCGCGCAACGCCGCGAAGCCTTCGCTCTTGCCGAACGCGGGCGGCGGAGCCGAGGCGCGCATGCGTCGCGAGGTTGCGGCGATGTCGGCGAGGGAGGTGGCGCTCTTCCGATCGCGCACGTCACGGCGGACGACCGTTTGCTCGTCGAGGTTTGGGAACTCGCCCACGCCGACGATCGGCTCTTTGCGCTTCGCGATGGCCTCGAGGCGGGCGTCGGCGGCGGCGCGAACGCGCGCCTGGAGGGTGCCTTGCTCAACGGCCGCGAGGATTCCGCCTTCCGCCTCGAGCTCCTGCAGGATTGCCCATGCGGCGTTTCCGAGGTCGTGGGTGAGCTGCTCGAGCGCGAACGAGCCGGCGGCGGGGTCGACCGGTGCGCCGAGGTGCGACTCCTCGAGGAGCACGAGCGCCTGGTTGCGTGCGATGCGGCGCGTGGTGCTGTCGGGCTCGCCGATCGCTTCGTCCCATGCGGCCGGCGTGACGAGCTCGGCCCCGCCAAGGAGCGCGGACCAGAGCGCACCCGTGCCGCGCAACATGTTCACCCACGGGTCGCGGCGCGCGAGCATGCGCGAGGAGACGCATGCGTGCACCGTGGCGGCCGGCGCCGCCGTGAGGCCCGCAGCGCCGAGGATCTTCTGCCAACCGAGGCGCAGCGCGCGGAGCTTCGCGAGCTCGACGAAGACGTCGCGGCCCACGGAGGTTCGAAACACGATCGTGCTCGCGGCGGTCTCGGGGGCCAGGCCTTCCTGGGTGAGTCGGTCGAAGGCTTCGAGGCCCGAGGCCCAGAGGACCGCAAGCTCGAGCGCCGCATGAGCACCGGCCGCATGGACAACGGTTCCGTCCGCGACGACCAGCTTCGTGGGGTGCGTGGCCTGATCGACCGCCGTGAGCGTCGAGGCCGCCTCGCGCCAAAGCACGTCGATGTCCGCAGGAACGGCGCCGTCACGCAGGAGCGCGCCGATGGGATCGAAGCCCGCGTGCACGACTTGCCGAGCGCGGTCGACGCCGAGGTTCGCGAGCGTCGCTTCCACGAGGGCGAGGAGGGGGATCGCGTTGGCACCAGCGTCGAACGCGAGCACCTCGAGGCGCGAGGCTCCGAGCTCGAGCGCGGTCGCGAGGTCGCGCGCTTGGCCGATCGCCGTGCCACCTTCGACGAGGTGCTCGAGGGCCGCCGGGTGGTCGCCGTCGAGGCCGAAGCGGCACGCGCGGCCGAACTGGAGAAAGACGCCGGTGGCTCCGCCGAGGACGTCGTCTTGCAGCGCGCGGCGCACCGCCTCCGGGTCCGGGTGCGCGTGGCGTGATGCGACCACGACGCCTGCCGTGCTGCGCGCAGCGGTCGGGAGCGGGCCCACGGGCGCTGCGACCTCGAGAGGGCGCACGCTCACGCCCTCGAGGAGCTTGCTGTCGAGCGAGCGGGCGGGCCGGCCTTCGAGTTCGGCTTCGACGGCCGAGGTCCAGTCGTCGAAGGTCACCGGGCGGAAGGGGGACGCGGTCGTCATGGGGGGTCTCGGGGGGAAGCGGCAGTTTACATGTTGCGGCGGTATTGGCCGCCCACCGCGTAGAGGCTCCGGCTGATTTGCCCGAGGGTCGCGAACTTCGCGGTCTCGAGGAGCTCGTCGAAGACGTTGGCCCCGCGCAGCGCGCCGGCCTCGAGGCGTGCGAGACGCTCGCTCACCTCGGCTCCGTATGCCGCTTGCTGGGTGTCGCGTCGGGCGACGGCGCGGTCACGCTCCTCCACGGTGGAGCGGATGACCTCGGCGGGGATGATCGTCGGCGATCCCTGTGGGTCGAGGAACGTGTTCACGCCGATGATGGGCAGCGTGCCGTCGTGCTTCTGGCGCTCGTAGTGCAGGGATTCCTCCTGGATCTTCGTGCGCTGGTACATGCGCTCCATCGCGCCGAGCACGCCTCCGCGCTCGCTGATGCGCCGGAACTCGCCGAGCACCGCCTGCTCCACGAGGTCGGTGAGCTCTTCGACGACGAAGCTGCCTTGGAGTGGGTTCTCGTTCTTCGCGAGGCCGAGCTCCTTGTTGATGATGAGCTGAATCGCCATGGCGCGGCGCACGCTCTCTTCGGTCGGCGTCGTGATCGCCTCGTCGTAGGCGTTCGTGTGGAGCGAGTTGCAGTTGTCGTAGATCGCGAGGAGCGCCTGGAGCGTCGTGCGCACGTCGTTGAAGGCAATCTCCTGCGCGTGGAGCGATCGGCCCGACGTCTGGATATGGTATTTCAGCATCTGCGAGCGCGCCTTCGCGCCGTAGCGGAGCTTCATCGCACGCGCCCAAATGCGGCGCGCGACACGCCCGATCACCGTGTATTCCGGGTCGAGGCCGTTCGAGAAGAAGAACGAGAGGTTCGGCGCGAAGTCGTCGATCGCGAGGCCGCGCGCGAGGTAGTACTCGACGAAGGTGAAGCCGTTCGCGAGCGTGAAGGCGAGCTGGCTCACCGGGTTCGCGCCCGCTTCGGCGATGTGGTACCCGCTGATCGAGACCGAGTAGAAGTTGCGCACACCGTTCGCGATGAACGAAGCCTGAATGTCGCCCATCATGCGGAGGGCGAACTCGGTCGAGAAGATGCAGGTGTTCTGCGCCTGGTCCTCCTTCAGGATGTCCGCCTGCACGGTGCCACGCACCTTCGCGAGCGTCTCCTGGCGAATCTTCGCGTAGACCTCCGGCGGCAACACTTCGTCGCCGGTGCCGCCGAGGAGCGCGAGGCCGAGGCCGTCGTTGCCCTGCGGGAGCTCGCCCTCGTAGCTGGGGCACGGGAGCCCGCGCTTCGCCCACTTCGCCGCGAGGGTGCGCTTGGCGTCTTCGAGCTTCCCTTCGCTCGCGAGGTAGCGCTCGCACTGCTGATCGATCGCGGCGTTCATGAAGAACGCGAGCACGATCGGCGCCGGGCCGTTGATGGTCATCGAGACGCTGGTCGCGGGGTGACAGAGATCGAACCCGCTGTAGAGGCGCTTCGCGTCGTCGAGGCTCGCGACGGAGACGCCGCTGTTGCCGATCTTGCCGTAGACGTCGGGGCGCTTGTCCGGGTCTTGCCCATAGAGCGTGACCGAGTCGAACGCGGTCGAGAGGCGCTTGGCGGGCATGCCGCGCGAGACGTAATGGAAGCGGCGGTTCGTGCGCTCCGGGCCGCCTTCGCCCGCGAACATGCGCGTCGGATCTTCGCCCTCGCGCTTCAGCGGGAAGACGCCTGCCGTGAACGGGTAGGCGCCGGGCACGTTCTCACGGCGCAGCCACGTGAGCACGTCGCCTTCGTCGTGGAACTTGGGAAGGCACACGCGCGGGAGCTTCGTGCCGGAGAGCGTGCTCGTCGTGAGCGGCTGCTCGATGATCTTGTCGCGCACCTGGTAGCGGTAGACGTCGCCGGCGTACTGCTCCTGAAGGGCGGGCCAACCGGCGAGCAGGTCGCTCGAGAGCCGCGAGAGCGTGCGCGCCTTGCCCTCGGCGCACGCCTGGAGATCGCCCGTCGCCGCATGTGCACCGAGGAGCTTGGCGGCTTCGCGCAGGTGCTGGGCCTCGCGTGCCGCTTGCGCCTCGCGCACCACCTCCTCGTCGTCGCGCGCGATCGTGTCGGCGATGTCGCCGAGGTAGCGCACGCGGCCCTCCGGCAAAAGGGCGCGGCTCGCGCTGGCCATCACGTCGCTCGTGGTCTTGGGGTCGAGGGGCGCGCCGGTCTTGCGCGCGAGCGCACGCATGACCGCGGCGTACAGCGCGTTCATGCCCTCGTCGGCGAACTGAGAGGCGATGGTGCCGTAGATGGGCAGCGTCTCGTCGCCGCCGTCGAAGCGGTTGTGGTTGCGGCGCCACTGCTTGCGCACGTCGCGGATCGCGTCGAGGCTCCCGGGCTTGTCGAACTTGTTGATCGCGACCACGTCCGCGAAGTCGAGCATGTCGATCTTCTCGAGCTGCGTCGGCGCGCCGTACTCGGCGGTCATCACGTAGAGGCTCGCGTCGCCGAACTCGGTGATCTCGGTGTCCGACTGGCCGATGCCGCTCGTCTCGAGGATGACCAGGTCGAAGTTCGCGGCCTTCACGACCGCGAGCGCGTCACCGACGTGCTTCGAGAGCGCGAGGTTCGCTTGGCGCGTGGCCATGCTGCGCATGAAGACGCGCGGGTCGTCGATGGCGTTCATGCGGATGCGGTCGCCGAGGAGGGCGCCGCCGCTCTTGCGCTTCGAGGGGTCGACCGAAATGATCGCGATGGTCTTGTCTGGAAAATCGCGAAGGAAGCGACGCACGAGCTCGTCGATGAGCGACGACTTTCCAGCGCCGCCCGTGCCCGTGATGCCGAGGACCGGAGGCGCCTTCGCGGGCGCGTGGTGAGCGAGCGCAGCGTGGAGCTCGTCGCGGAGCTCGGGCTTGGTCTCAGCGAGCGTGATGAGGCGCGCGATCGTGCGCGGATCGCGGGCCGGGAGCTTCGCGAGGTCGACGTCGCTGAGGTGCTCGACGGTGGCGTGATCGGCGCGCTGCAAGAGGTCGGCGATCATGCCTTCGAGGCCGAGGGCCCGGCCGTCGTCGGGCGAGTAGAGGCGCGTGATGCCGTGCGCGTGGAGCTCGTCGACCTCGGTCGGGAGGATCGTTCCGCCGCCGCCGCCGAAGATCCGCGTGCTCGCGCCGCGCTCCGCGAGCAGGTCGTGCATGTACTTGAAGTACTCGACGTGCCCGCCTTGGTACGACGTGATGGCGACTGCTTGCGCGTCTTCTTGGACCGCGCAGTTGACGATCGTTGCGACGGCGCGGTCGTGGCCGAGGTGCACGACCTCCGCGCCTTGCGCCTGGAGCAGCCGCCGCATGATGTTGATCGAGGCGTCGTGGCCGTCGAAGAGCGACGCGGCGGTGACGATGCGGATCGGGTGGCGGCGTGGGGCGGGAGCGCTCTCGGAAGCCATGGTGGCGGCACCCTTCCACAAGTGCGCACCCGTGCAAGATCCACCTTTCAACGCGCCGCGCCAGGCAATCGCGAGCAGCCTCCTCAGCGCGCGATCGGCTCGGCCACGCGGCGCATCGTCTTGAGGCCCGGCATGTAGACCTCGTGAAACGCCTTGTCGTAAATCTCCACGTGCGCGGCCTTCGGCTGGATCACGCGTGCTTCGGGCACCATGGCCTTCACGGCCTCGTCGATCGAGGGGAACGCGCCGCTGCCGAACGCGGCGACGATCGCGGCCCCGCGCGCGGCGAGCTCCTCCTCCTCGGGGTACTCGACGGGCACGTTCAAGACGTCCGCGAGCGTCTGCACGATGAACGGCGAGCGCGAACCTCCGCCGCCCACGCGCACGCGCTTGATCGGCCGCCCGAGGCCCTTCTCGAGCGTGTCGCGGCCGCGTCGCAGATCGTAGGCGATTCCCTCGATGAGCGAGCGGAAGAGGTGCGCGCGACCGTGGCGCTCGCGCATGCCCACGGTCATGCCGGTCTCCATCGGGAACTGGAGCGTGGGCGACCAGCGCGGCCAGGTCATGACGCCCTCGCTGCCGGCGACGACGCGCTCCGCCTCTTCGCAGAGGAGCGCTTCGACGGCGGTCTCTTTCGCGCGGGCGTCGGGCTCGAGGTCGCGGCCGAGCTCGCGCGCGAACCAGCGCACGGTCCACATGCCGCGAAAGAGCATGTACTCGTGGGTCCACGCGTCGGGCTCGCAGGCGGGCGCGCAGAACCATTCGAAGCCCGCGTGCTGCTTGGGCTTGCGGTCGATCATGCAGATCGACGAAGCCGTGCCGAGCGAGACTCCGGCGAGGTCGCGCTGCGAGCTGCGCACGCCGCCGCCGAGAGCCTCGGCCTGCTTGTCACCGCCGCACGCGTAGAACGGAAAACCCTCGGGCAGCCCGCTGAGCTTCGCGAACTCGGGCGTGACGACGCCGATGCGCTTGCCGACCTCGACGATGTTCGGGAGCTGGCGCGGCGCGACGCCCACGAGGCGGTGCAAGAGGCCAACCGGGGACCAGTGGCGCTTGTTCACGTCGAGCGGGAGTACGCCGGTCGCGCCGCCCGGAGCGAGCGCAGAGGCCCCGACCATCTTCAGGTGCAGCCACGCCTCGATGGGCAAGAACCAGCGCGTGCGCTCGTAGAGCATCGGGTCGCGCTGCTTGATTTGGCGGGGGATCGAGCGCGCGAGGATCTGCCCGAGCGGCAAGTAACGACCGAGGAGCCGGTGGAACCAGCGGACGAAAGGATCGTCGTCGATCTCGACGCGCGCGAGGCGACGATCGAGCCAGTTCACGGCGGCCGCGGCGGGCTCCCCGTTCTCGAGCGTGGGCACCGTGGTCACGCGCTGCGTGGTGAGCGCTCCGCCGACGATGCGCGAAGGATCGCCGATCCAGCAGGTGACGCATTCGCGGACCGAGCTCGCGACGGCGTTGAGCAGATCGTAGGGCTCCTGCTCGAGCGCCCCGGGAGAGGGGTTCGAGAGCGCCGGGTGGGCGCAGCGACCGATCGAATGCACGTTCCCCGCGCGGTCGAAGAGGATTGCGCGCGTGCTTTGGGTGCCGGAGTCGACGGCAAGGAAGAGAGGGGAGTCGGTCACGTATACGACGAGCTGCTCGAGAGAGCGGGCGGCAGCATCGTCATGCGCGTTGCGGCCCGGTGGCGCATGATGAACCGAGTTCCCTTGCCGCGCACCGTTTCGGTGATGATTTCGTAACCGACCGACTCCATCTCGGCCTTGACCGCCGCCATGCCGACGCCGCGCCCCGAAATGTCGTCCGCGCTGTCGTTCGTCGAGATGCCGGAGGCCCAGATCAGATCGGCTTCCTTGCCCGGCTCACATGGAATTCCAAGTGAATCGGCTTTCTCGCGGAGCTTCGCGGTGTTGATGCCGCCGCCGTCGTCCTCGACGATGATGGTCGGCCCCTGAGAGCCTTGGATGCAGGATACACGGAGCTGCCCGCACTGGTCTTTCCCGTGCTCGAAGCGGAAGTCCGGGTCCTCGATGCCGTGGGCGATCGAGTTGCGGACCATGTGGGTGAGCGAGGCGTTGAGGGCGTTCGCGAGATCCGGGTCGATGAGGATGTCTTTGCCCTCGATCGTGAGCATCGCGCGCTTTTCGAGCTCCGCCGCCCAGCGCTCGACGCCGTCGACGAGGCGCCCGATGCCTTCGCCGAAGGGGCGCGAGGCGAGGCGCGCGGCGATGGCGCGGAGGTCTTTGGCTTCGCTCGTCACGCTGAGGTGCGGGGCGACCTTCTCGACGATCGCGAGGAGCGCCTGGATGTCGTCGCGCTGGACCGTTGTCTGACCGAGCACCGCGGCGCCGACGGGCGATGCCTGGATGAGCTGCTCCCGCGCGTCGTTCAAGAACGTGGTGGCGGTCTCGAGGTGCGCGAGCACGCCGGGGGTGTGCGGCGTCAGGAGCGCCGATCCGCTCGCGTTGACCTCGCCGCGCAGCGAGTTCAAAGTCTCCTCCACGTGATGGCACTCGCGCTCGAGCTCCGGGAGCTCGAAGGCGCGCGCGTCGCCTTTCACGGTGTGCGCGTAGCGGAAGAGGAGCTCCACGGTCTCGCCGTTGATGTGCTGCGGTCCGTTCACCATCGCCTCGCGGATGAGGCGGATGCGCTCCTCGGAGTCCTCGAGGAACTTGATGAAGACCTGCACGCCCGCGGAGAGGCGGCGCTGCATCGCCGCGAGTTCGCGCTCGTGGGCTTCCGCTTGCTCCTTCGCTTCGCGCTCGAGGCGCACGCGCTCCGTTTGGTCGGTCACGAGCGCCATGATGTTCACGAGCTGCCCGTTCTCGATGATCGGCCGGAAGTCGAGCGCGAGGTGGCGCTCCTGGTCCGTGCCCGCGGCGATCACGCGCTCTTGCGGCGCGAGCTCTTCGACCGTGGCCCACGCGTCGCCGGGCACCGTGAACGCGATCGACAGCCATTCGGCGAAGGCTTGCTTGTCCGGGTCCCAGTCGCCCTCGTCACCGAAGAGGAGCTCGTCGATGCGCTGCCCCGAGAGCTCGTCGCGGTGGAAGATGAGCTTCGCCTGCGCCGAGTAGCGGTCGTGGACCGTGAGCTCGCGACCGAACGCCATGACGCCCTGGCGCATGTTGTCGAAGAGCTGGCGGAGGTTGTCGTTCGCGCGCTCCACCTGACGGTTGCGCTCTTCGACCATTGCGAGCGCTTCGTTCTTCACGCCGTCGAACACCTTCGCGATGACGTAGAGGAACGCCGTGACCATGACCATGTCGACGGTCTTGAGGATCGTGAGGTCCTTCGGCGGGAGGAGCGTCTTGATCTTCGCGCCCTCCATGCCCACGAACTGGATCATCGGGAGCACGCCCGAGAGGTTCATGCCCATGATGCCGAAGTAGGTGGCGGCGAGGATTCCGACCCACGCGAGAGCGTGACGCGCGTCGAGCGCGAGCATGGCGATCGCCGGAATGAGCGGGAGGAAGACGATGGCGCCGCCGGAGATACCCGACTCCCAGAGGGTCGGCATGACGAGCGCGATGTGGAAGAGCGAGAGGCCGATGCCGCCGATGAGGTCGAGGTTCGCGGTGCGCTTGTAGAGCTCGGGCAGGAAGAGGGCGATGATCGCCGCCGTTCCCTGCGCGATCGCGACCGGGTAGCTCCCCTGCGCCACGTTCACGATGGTCATGATCCCCGCGAGGATCACCGCGGCCGCCGCAAAGGCGAGCATGGTGCGTCCGCGACGGAGCATCTCGGTGGGACCGGTTCGAACCTCCTCGGGAACGAACTGATCAAGGTAGCGCATGATGCGCGTGGGCAGTCCGACCTTCTCGGTCGTGTGGGCCGCTTGCGTGGAATCCGACATCGAAATCATCCCTCCCAGGAGCGTACGAATGGGTCCGCGGTCAGGGGTTCACGCGCACCGTGGCGCGAACGCCGTAGTGGTCCGAGAGCGGCACCTTCCCGTTGACCGTGTGCTTGCCGCTCCCGTCGCGGCGCTTGCCGTCGACGACGTCCGTGTCGAAGGTGCGCGCCGCCGCGAGGGTCGACCCGGCGGGGAAGTTGCCGAGGTAGATGTAATCGAGCCAGGAGTTCTCCTCGCCGCTCGTGTTCTGGTTCGCGACGCAGAACGTACACTTTGGCGTGTAGTCTGCAGGTGTCGCGCGCGTGAACTTGCCGTCGAGGAGCGCGAGCGTGCCGAGGCCGTAGGCGCCGAGCGTCGCATCGCCGATGCCGTTCGCGCGGTCCTCGGCGGTGGCGTTCATGTCGCCCATCACGAGCGCCTTGCGGGTCCCGCTCTTCGCTTCGACCATCGCGATGAGCTGCTTCGTCTGGAGCATCTGCTCGCCGATCCAGCCGTTGGTGTCACCGGCGCCGAATTGGCCCGTGTAGGGGTAGAAGGTCGTGTCGGCGAAGTAGGGCGTGAGGTGGTTGCAATAGGCATCGACCTCGGCACCGTTCGGCAGCGTCGTCGTGGCTTTGAGCACCGTGCGGCGAATCCACGTGCCGGGAAGCACGAGCTGCTCCACGTTCTTGAGCGGGTAGCGCGAGAGGATCATGAGCCCGTTCTGGCCCTTCGCGAAGAGGCCGCCGTTCACCTCGGTCTCGCACTCGGTCTTCATCTCCGCGAGCGTCGCGCTCGGGAGTACCGCCGCGAAGCAGCCGTAGCAGCGCTTGTCTTGGGCGAAGAGCAGCGAGGCCGCCGTGCCCGTGCACGCGTCTTTCGCGCAGTCCGTCGAGGTCACCGTGCCCGCGAGGCTGCCGGGCACGGTCGAGCAATTTTGCTTCAAGCACTCGATGCCCGCCTCGAGGTCCGTGGCGTAGGTGCCCGTGCAGGGAGGCGTGGTCGGCGCCGCCTGAAGCGTGCCGTTTGCATCCTTTCGATCGGCGACCGGTGTGGCGAGATCGGTCTCGAACGAGGCTGCATACGGGAGGCGCGCCTTGACCGCGTTCGCGATCGCCTCTTTGTCGGCCTTGAACCAGGCCTCGGAGACGCACAGCACGTCCGTGTCGTACGCGGCGAGTGCGGCGAGGATCGCCGGTCGGCGCGCGGCCTCGTTTGCAACGAACGACCCGGCGAGGCCTACGTTGAACGCGTCGACGCGCAGATCGATCGGTGCGGCGGGGGCGGCGTCGGTCGCAGCGTCGGCGCCCGCGTCGTTCACGCCTGCGTCCGCCGTGGCGGGGGGAGTCTCGTTGGAGGACGAACACGCGACCGCGAGAAGAGCGGCGCAGGTGAGGGCGGCGAGCGAGCGTTCCATTTACGCATGAGATGCCAACCCAGCCGCGGCGTCAAAAGCATTGAGCACCGGCAAGACAGACGTGCGCGTCTGTGCGAGCTTCAGCCCGAGCCGCTCCATGAACGACACGGGCCTCGCGTATGCAATGTCGCAGATCCCCCTTCATGTAGGGGTGGTGGCCGCTTCGCTCGTGGCTGCCGCCGTCGCGTTCTCCGTGGGCCGCTCCGTACCGCGCCCTTCGCCTGCCTCCGTCGTGCGCCGCGCCGCCGCCGTGGGGCTCCCGCTCGTGTTCCTCGGGAGCCTGCTTTTCTTGGCGCTCGCGCGCTCCTGGGCGCACTTCGACGCGCTCGAGGCCGAGACCGAGCGCGAAGCGACCGCGCTCCTTGCCTTGGAGCGCCAGGCTCGGCAGCTCCGTCCCGAGGCCCACACCGAAGCCCGCGTGCTCGTGGCCGCCTACGCGCGGCGCGTCGTCGACGAGGAGTTTCCAGCGATGGCGCGTGGGGAGAGGCCGAGTACGCACACGCCGGAGCTCGAAGCGCTCACGAATCTATGGGTGCGCGCGGCGGTGGCTCCGGAGTACGTGACGCGCGCGCACGACACGCTCGACACGCTCTACGCCCTCCGACGAACGAGGGCCGCCGCGGTCGACCCGTTCGTGTCGCACCGCGCGTTCTTGCTTGGGCTCTTGCTGCTCGTGGCCAGCGTTCGCGAGGCTTCGGAAGTGCTGCTCGGGCCGCCGGGCCTTCGCTTCGTGCTCACGGCGCTCGTGGTGCTCGTCGTGCTCACGGGCGCGCTGCTCGTAAACCAGTTCTCGCTGCCGTTTGCGGGCGATCTCTCGGTCGACACGGACGCCTTCGTCGACGTGGTGAACGAGCTGCGGTGAGCGTGACGGCGCCGCTCGTTCGGTGTCAGTGCGAGAGGAGCGCGATGCCCGCGACGGCGACGCAAGCGCCGAGGAACGCGCGCGCGCCGTGGTTGACGCCGAGCACGAAGCGCTCGACGGGGAGCGCGAAGATGGGACTCGTGGCGAGCAGCGCGCTCGTGACGCCCGTGGAGCGGTGGCCTGCGAGCGCGAGCTGCGCGAGCCAAATGCCGCCGTAGGTGCCGATGAACGCGGCGCCGCCGATTTGCGCGACGATGGGCCCGCGTGTGAGCTCGGTGCGCCACCGCGAGAGCTCTCCACGCGCGATCGCGATGAGCACGAGGCTCGCGGCGGCGACCGTGACGCGCGCCGTGGCGGCTGCGAGGGGATCGATCCCGTGGCGCATGGCCCCGCGCGCCAGCATCGTTCCGAGCGCCTGCATGAGCGCCGCGCCGAGGCCGAGCGCGACGCCGAGCTTCGGGTCCCCGCCGGCTTGCGCCGACTCCGAGGGGCGACCCAAGACCGCGAGGACGCCGACCGCCGTGAGGGTCATGCCCGCGATCTCGTGGAGGCCGACGTGCTCACCGAAGACGAGAACGCCGCCGACGGTCGCGAAGAGCGGCGCGGTGCTGCCGAGGAGAATCGCTCGCCCCACGCCGATGTGCCGGATGGCATGAAAGTACGCGGTGTCGCCGATGGTGAGCCCGGCGACGGCGCTCGCCGAAATCAGCAGCCAGGCATGGAGCGGGGCCGAGACGTTGCCGTTCGTGCGTAGCGTGAGCGTGAGCGCGAGCATGAGCGCTGCGGTCGCACACTTGGTGAAGTTCAGCGCGGAAGGGGTGACGCGGCGCCCGAGGACCCCGAAGAAGAGCGACCCGATCGCCCAAGAGGCGGCGGCGGCGAGGGCGAAGAGGGAGCTCGTGTCCATGGCAGGGGAGGCGTGCGATGCTGCTCCGATGACGCGCTGGCTCTACCATCTCGCCCACGCCCACGAAGCCGACCGCAGGCCTTACCTTCCCGACGCCTTCGAGCGCGAGGGATTCGTGCACGCATCCTATGCGCCCGCGGTGCTCGAGAGCCATCGCCTGTACTTCGCGCCCGACGCGGAGGTCGTTGTGCTCTGCATCGATCCGCGCAGGCTGACGAGCGAGGTGCGCGTGGTCGAGACGCCGCGCGGGCCCATGCCCCACGTCCACGGGCCGGTGAATGCCGAGGCCATCGTGCGCGTCACTCCCGTCGCTGCGGTGGAGACGCCGCTCCTCGATCTCCTCGACGAACCTCGATGATAGGCTCTGCTCCCATGAAGAACGTTTCGCTGCTCGCTCTCGCTTCGGTCATGGCGCCCGCGGTTGCGCGAGCCGAAGAGCCGCGCGATCTCCTCGTGACCGTGACCACCGCGCACGTGCTCCCCTCGGTGCGTACGGCCGAGGCGCTCGCGCGCAAGCTCAGCGCGGCGACCTCCGACCTGAAGCTCGAGGCGATGGCGAACGTCTTCCTCGGCCTCGACCGGGGGATGGCCGAAGCGCTCGAAGGGCCCGTCGACCTCGCGCTCTTGAAGGGGCTCGGCGATCAGGTGCTCGAAGACGGAGCCTTCTCGATCGCATGGCGAGACCCGTCGCGGCTGCGCGGCCTCGGCGCGCCGGGGCTCGACGGCGTGCGCAAAGTGCCGCTCGACGCGTCGCCGGTGCTGCAACAGCTCGGCGCTTCGGTGGGCGGGGGCAAAGGCGCGTGTGCGCTCTACCCGACGCCCGCGCCGCCAGGGCAGCGCCTCGTCTGCGCCTCGAGCGTCAGCGCGCTCGCGAAGCTTGGGCCCTACCTCGCGCGCGACGTGGCCCTCGAGGAGCGTTCGCTCGACGTCTCCGCGCGAATTCCCGTGCGCGAGCTCCTCGAGAGCGCGGAGCGTGACGGAACGGTGCGCCGCGGCGAGGGGACCGAGGCCGAGCAGCGCGCGGGCGACGAGGTCCTCGCGCTCGCTCGCGACGTGTCGAGCGCCGCGGTCGGCCTCGCGTGGAACCCGAGTGAGCTTTCGATCGCCTTCGACGCGCGCTTCGCCGCCGCCAATGCGGCTTCGACGAAGATGCTCCTCAGTGCGGAGGGGCGCGGCCGAACCATGCCCTCCCTCTTTGGGCAGTTGCCCGCGGACACCTTCGCCTTCGGCACTTGGGGCGGTGTGGACCCGGCGGTCGCGCGTGCCGCCGCGCAACGCGGCGTGGACCTCGTGGCTGCAGGTGGCGCCGACGGTGCAAACCTCGGGGCTGCGATGCTCCGCCCCCTCGCCGACACGCTGGCCTCGCGAGGCTTCGCGTTCTCCTTCGCGGTCGGGCTCGATGCGAAACGCGCGCTGCCCGTCGTTGAGGCGCAGCGCCGCAAGCCTTCGCCCACGGGCGCGGACAAGGTCGCGAAGGCGATCACGCCATGGATCGCGATCGAGGCCGATGGCCTCGCGGAGGCGTCCTCAATGGTCGAATCCGTGCTGCAGATCGCGGGCTCGTCGAAGCCGTTCGACCTCCCGAAGGGCACCAAGTGGCCCAGCGGCACGAAGGCTTGGCAGCTCGCGGACGCCGGCGTGGTGGCCGTGCTCCCGCGTGAAGGTTCCGTCGTCGTGCTTTACGGCTCGGATGGCAGCCTCGTCAGCGAGAAGCTGAAGGCGTTCGCGGGTCCTCCGGGCGCGCGGTTCAAGGTCGACGACACCACGCGCGAGGTCTTCCGCGACCGCCCCTCGGGCGTCTTCGTCGTGACCGATCGCGTCGGCGAGCTCGTGAACCTCTCGGGCAACGAGGATTCGATCGACGAGACGCTGAAGGCCCTCCGCGAGGACGTGAAGCGCAAAGACCCCACGGTGCAGATCCCGCTCACGCTCCAGGTGAAGGGTGCGACGGCCTCGAATGGGTGGCTTGGCTCGGTGCGCTTGGATGCGCGCTACCCCGTGAAGGCGCTGCAAGCGATCGGCAAGGGCGCGAAGAAACTCCAACGCGACGGCGCCATGAACCTCTGACGCTCCCGCGTTTCAACAAAAGAAGGGCGACCTCGCGAGAGGCCGCCCTTCGTGTTTTGAGTTGTTTGCCGCGTTACTCGGCCACCGCAGGAGCCGCGACGGGCGCGTGCGCTGCTTCTTCGTCCGTGTAACCTGCACCCATCGATTCGCCGAGCGCGGTGCTCGCCATCGCGTAGCCTTCTTCCCCGTGGATCGTCGAGTCGAGGCCTTCGATCTCGTCGTTGCGGTCGACGCGGAGGCCGATGGTGGCGTCGATGATCTTGAGGATCACGTAGGTCAGGACCACCGAGTAAAGGACCGAGACCGCGACCGCGATGAACTGGATCTTGAGCTGGCCCGGGTTGCCGTAAAGGAGCCCGTCTTGGCCCGCCTCGTTGACGGCCTTCGTCGCGAACACACCGGTGATGAGCGCGCCGAACACACCGCCCACGCCGTGCACGCCGAACGCGTCGAGCGAGTCGTCGTAGTGGAACTTCTCCTTGAGGAGCACGCCGCCGTAGCAGACGACGCCTGCGAGGAGACCGATGACGATCGACGCCATGGGGGTCACGAAGCCTGCGGCCGGCGTGATGGCGACGAGGCCAGCCACGAGGCCCGAAGCGCACCCGAGAGCGGTCGCCTTGCCGCGGTGGAGCGTCTCGGCGATGACCCAGCCGATCGCGCCGCCCGCTGCGCCGAGGTGCGTGGCCATGAAGGCGACGCCGGCGAGCTGGCCCGAGGTGAGCGCGCTGCCCGCGTTGAACCCGAACCAGCCGAACCAGAGGATGCCCGCGCCGGTCATCGTCATGGTGAGGTTGTGCGGGAGCGCCTTCTTGGTTGGATAGCCGTCGCGAGCGCCGATGACGAGCGCGCAGACCAGAGCCGAGGCGCCAGCCGTCGCGTGGACGACGGTGCCGCCCGCGAAGTCGAGCGCCGACATCTTGAAGAGCCAGCCGCCCGGGTTCCAGACCCAGTGGGCGACGGGGACGTAGACGAGCATCGACCAAAGGACGATGAACGCGAGGTACGCGCCGAACTTCATGCGCTCAGCGAACGCGCCGCTGATGAGCGCGGGCGTAATGACCGCGAACATCATCTGGAATGCCACGAAGACCAGCGTCGGCACCGTGCCGCTCAGTTGGCCGACGGTGCCCTTCAGCCCGACGAACTCGAGGCTGCCAATGAAGCCACCCTGCGACGTCCCGAAGGCGAGCGAGTAGCCGATGAGTGCCCAGAGCACGCTCATGACGGGGATGGCCACCATCGAGTGCATGATCGTCGAGAGCACGTTCTTGCGACGCACCATGCCGCCGTAGAACAGCGCCAGGGCGGGCGTCATGAGGAGGACGAGAGCGCAGCTCACGAGGAGCCAAGCGGTATCACCGGTGTCGAGCTTCGGTTCCATGGTCCCCAGCGTGACCGAGAGACCGTTTCTCGATTGTTTCGGCGAAGTCTCGTTTGACGCTAAGCGTCGAATTTTTGGACCGCGCGTTGGCGAGGAAAAACGCAGGGTGAGAGCTAGCTGCGGCTCCGCTTCACGTCATGACTTCTTCGCGACCCAAGCTCGGGCAGCCCGTGCGCGCGAGCCTCCGTCAACACGTGATCGACCCCGTGCTGCCACGCCTCGTCGACGGGCACGAGGCGGTCGGTGCGCAGCAGATCGGCGATGATGTCGAGCTCGGCGCGCGAGGCTCCGAGGAACCACGCACGGGCCTTCTCTTGAAGCTCCCGCGGCCAGAGGGTGCTCACGACGAGGCAGTCGTTCGGAATGGTCGCAAAGCGCGCGATCGCCTTCACGGGGCGCAGCTTCTTGCCCTCGGCGTCGATCCACTCGGCCTCGACGATCTCGCCCGTCTGCTCGTCGAACGCGCCGAAGTTCGCGCCGAGGTCCACCGCGCGAATCGCCACGGCATCGACGACGGCGCTGTGGCTCCCGAAGAACTGCTCCGAGGCAAAGCCGCCGCAGCGCTCGAGGAGCGGACCGCGTGCGGCGAGGTAGCCGGCCGCCGACTCGGGATCGACCCATCCGACGCGCGGCGTGCGGTAGGTCGAGAGATCGGGCGAGGCGTCCTCGTGCGCCACGACCACGCTGCTGTAGCTCGGCCGCCCATGTCGAAGCGGGAGCGCCAGCGGTAGCGCCAAATGACGTCGCACGAGGCGCGCCGCGGTGATCGGGGGCACCCAAGCGAGGCCGACGGTCCCTGCCTCGAATGCCTTCGTGAGCTCGCCGTAGTCGCGCGCCGTGTGCGGCTCGAGCGCGACGCCGATGGCCTCACCGATATGTGTGCAGGTTGCACGGAAGCGCGTCTGGTAGCCGAGCAGGTGCTGGGCGCGAAGAATCGCGAAGCCGGTTGGAAGCGTGGTGCTCATGAGTCGCTCGAGCCTCCGGAGGTCTCTGGGTCGCGGTGAGGAGAAGGTGCGCCGGGGTAGCTCCGCGCGCCAAAAATTGCGGTTCCGACGCGCACGTGCGTCGCCCCCTCGCGCACGGCGACCTCGAGGTCGTCGCTCATGCCCATGCTGAGGAGAGGCTCGCCGCGGAGGTGCGCGCGATGGGCCCCGGCGAGGGCGGCGAGTGCGCGAAAACAGGCGGCCGCGCGCGCGTCGTCGTCGACGGGGGGGACGGTCATGAGCCCGCGTGCGGTGAGGCGACGCAGCCCCGCAAGCCCGCCAAGCAAGGGCGATAGCTCGGCGGGGGAAACGCCGTGTTTTTGCATCTCGCCGCTGACGTTCACTTCGACGAGGATTTCGAGGTCGCGGTCGAACGGCGCGAGGCGCTTGTCGAGCTCGCGCGCGAGCTCGAGCGAGTCGAGCGTGTGGAGCACGTGCGCGTGTGCGGCGACGATCTTCGCCTTGTTTCGCTGGAGATTTCCGATGAAGTGCCAGCGAATGCCGGGCAAGTGCGCGAGCGCCTGGGCCTTGCGGTCGAGCTCCTGGGCGTAGTTCTCGCCGAAGTCCCGCTGGCCCGCGGCGTAGGCCTCCTCGATGGCCGCGAGGGGCTTCGTCTTCGAGACGGCCACGAGCGTGACGGAGCCCGACGGCCGGCCCACCGCGATCTCGGCGGCGTATACGCGGGCGCGAACGGCCTCCAGGCGCTCGGTGACGCTAGCCATGACCCTTGCGTGAGCGTCGCGTCGCGCTCTCGACGTGCCAAACCATGACGTCGCTCGCGCCCGTGAGCGGGCCGCCTTCGAAGTCGCCTTCGACGGCGAGCACGCGGAAGCCGTTGTAGTGGAGCAGCGACTCCATCTCGCGCGGGAAGTACATGCGCTGCGCGAGGTGGGTCTTCCAGCGGTGGCTCGGGTCGTCTCGCTCCGTAAAGATCGAGTCGACGTGAAGGACCTGCGTCACATGGTCGTACGCGAAATACTCTTCGTATTTCACGACGCAGCCGGCTGTCGGGTGGCGGAAAGGAGGCACGCGGTAGGCACGGCTCGGGTCGCGCGCGAGATCCTCCGGAGCGGGCACGGAAATGTCGAACACGAAGCGCCCGCCCGGTGCGAGGTGAGCACGGACGCGTGAGAAGAAGGCCTCGAGGCTCGCGCGGTCGTAGAGGTGCAGGAGCGCGTTGAACGGGCAGGTCACGAGCGGGAAGCGCTTGCGGAGCGCGACGTGGCTCATGTCGCCTTCGACGAGCTTCACGCGTCGCCGCACGTCCGCAGGCTCCGTCGCCAGCGTGGCGTGGAACGCGTCGAGCATGGGCCGGGAGAGGTCAACGCCCGTGACGACGTGACCCGCACGGGCGAGCGGGAGCGCCACGCGGCCCTCACCGACGCCGTACTCGAGCACGGGGCCCCCGAGCTCTGCGACGAGGCCCTCGTAGAACGCGACGTCTTCGGTGCGGTCTCGGTAGGTGTGCGCGTAAAAACCGGCGTCGGCGAAGTGATCGCGACGCCCGGCCTCGAGCAGAGAGGTGCGAGCGGTCACACCGCTCAGGCGCGCGGGCGCGTCGCTTCGACCCAGCGGGTGACCGCTTCGAGGGTCGACTCGTTGAACTTCACCTTGCCCGCGGCGACTTCGCGCAGCGCGGTGACAGCGGCCTTGTTCTTCGAGGGGACGAGGGCCTGAGTGCCCTTGAGGAGCTCACGCGCGCGGCCAGCCGCGAGCACGACGAGAGCAAAGCGATTTTCTTCGCGATCGAGGCAGTCTTCGACGGTGACGCGTGCCATGGTTTCTCCTGAAGCGCTCGCGTGTAGCCTTCATGCGCAGGGGGCGCAAGACCCCGGTGGCCTCGCGCGACGTTGCAGGGTACCGGAGAGCCGGTGAAACGCGCGCGCCACGACTGCCCTTGCCATTCGAATCGGCCGTACGCCTCTTGCTGTCAGCCCTTCCACGAGGGGCGCGCGCTGCCGGAGCGGCCGGAGCAGCTGATGCGTTCGCGCTACGCGGCCTTCGCCCTTGGGCTGGCACCGTACCTCATCGACACCCTCGCGCCGGCGCACCCCGACCGCCAAACGCCCGAGGCTGCCCACGTGCGCGAGCTCGCGAGCATCAAGGACGTGCGCCGCTTCATGGGGCTCCGCGTCTACGGCGACTGGGTCGAAGGCGACCGCGGCGAGGTGCTCTTCGCGGCGAAGCTCTTCGAGCGCGGCCAGAACGTGGGCATCGTCGAGCTCTCGACCTTCGAGCGGGTCGAGGCGCGCTGGCGCTATGCGAGCGGCGTGCTCGTGAGGCTCGCCGATCTCACGCCCAGGGACCTCGAGAGCCTCACGCGCGAGACGTTCCTCGCGCTGGCCGCGTCCCGCTCCGCACGCTGAGAGGTCGCTACTGCTTGGCGGCCTCGTTCTTGACGGCCTCACGTGCCTTCGCCTCTTCGTAGAGCGAGCGCACGTAGGCGTTCAAGATCAGGGCCGCCCAGGCGTCGGGCGTCACGGTGGTGAGGTCGCGGCGCCAGTCGCCCTCGCCGCCGAGCTCCTTCTCGAGGTGCGCCAGGAACGCCTCGACGACGGCCTTCGGGAGAACGCGCACCGTGGAGGAGGTCGTCCAGAACCACGGGTAGGGGAGGATGCGTGCAACGTACACGTAGCCCTCTGGGAGCTCGGGGAGGTTCGGCTCGGCGAGGACGAACTTCTCGTTGCGCAGGAGGTCGGTGACCTCGAAGCCGTGGGCCGCCTGGCGCTCACCGGGGACGAAGAACGCCACGCGGTGGCGAAGAGCCGCCACGAAGCACTGCTGCTCGAACTTCTCGGCGGTGTCGACGCTGGCTTCGATGTGGCGCTCGAAGGCGGTCTTGCCGCTCGCGCGGTAGTCGAAGAGCACGCAGTCACGCACGCAAGCAAAGACCGGGCTCTCGTTCGCGGGCTTGCCCTTCCCGACCCCGAAGCGCTTGCCGACCTCTTGCCAACCCTTGGGGGACACGCGGCTCTCGAGCTGCGCGAGGGTGCGCGCGATCCAGCGTCGACGCTCCGAAGAGAGGAGGGCGAGCTCGTCGTCGGTCGGCCAAGCCGGGAGCTTCTCCTCGACGGCAGGTTCGGTCGTGGCGGTCTCGGGGGCGTTCGACGCGTCGCTCATGGCGCGCGGGCTTAGCAGAGTCTGGGCGCGGGGCTAGACGAGGAGATCTTCGTAGAAGGCGCCAACCTCGTCTTCGCGCGAGAGCAGGTGCACCTCGAGGACCCACGCCGCGGCGCGCGGGCAGCGATCGAGCGTCTTGAGGTGGCCGCGCACCTCGTGTGGAAAGTCCGCCAGCCGGTGGCCGGAGGCGCCGCGCGTGGCGAGGTCGTAGCCCATCGCCGCGGCGCGCT
>CAIOHM010000160.1 GCA_903858055.1 uncultured delta proteobacterium | reverse complement strand
GTCGTGCGCTCGCGCTGTCGGCCGCGCGAGGTCAAGCTTCCCACGCGCGGGAGCTCTTCGCGCTGGTGGGCCCCGCGCCGCTCGGCGTCGACGCGGTCGCCGAGGCAAACGCTTTCGCGGCGCTCGGACTCGCGGGCGAAGCCTTCGCTTCGGTCCGCGCGCACGTCGACCTCCCGGCGACCGAGCGTCCTGCCGAGGTGGTCTCGCTCGCGCTGGCCCTCGCGCCAAGCGCTCGCGAGGCAGCGATCATGCTCACGCAGGTGAGGGATTTCTCAAGCGATTCGTTCCACGAGGCGCTGCGTGACGTGCTCGCACGCGTGCAAGGTGGCGGTGATGCGATCGGCCCCGTGCTCCGGTCGGTCGCCGGCCACGTCGACGCCGCGCGCCTCGCGGCACAGACTGGTGACGCGCGTGTGATCGACGCGCTCGTCGCGATGGCGAGCGACCTCTCGTTGCCTGCGCTCCACGCGCTCGTCGCGGCGTGCGAGCGCCTCGGGGTCGATCGGAACGTTCGTGTCGAGGCGCGGGCCCGCGCGCTCGCGCTCATGCCACTGGCCTACGAAGACCCGAACATGGTGGGCACCGAGCCCGAGGAGAAGCTCGCCGCGCTGGCGCGTGCTTGTGAACTTTGCCGCGAAGAAGCCTTCGAACCGCTCGCGGCTGCGTGGGCCGATGCGCTGCGCGCGGCGGGGCGCTTGGACGACGCGATGGCCGTCGCGAGCAAGCTCGTCGACCGCAACGCCTCGCATCGCGAGCTCCTCGAGGCCGTCCTCGAGCAAGCAGGGCGCACCGGAGACCTCGTCGCCTCGCTCGAGAAGCGTTGGTCGCACGAAAAAGATCAAGGCCGACGCATTGGCCTCGCCCGCCGCATCGCCGAGGTGCTCGAACGAACGGCCGACGGAGACCCGCGCGAAGTGGCCGACGCCTGGCGCCGCGTCTTGCGCCTCGACCCGAAGGACTCGCACGCCACGGCCGCCCTCGAGCGTGCGAAGGCTCGCGCGATCGGTGCGCGGATCAGCACGCCCGCCCCTACGGCGCCCGCGTTGGCGCTCACGGGCGCCGCGCTCGACTTCACCGCCGAAGCGACGACCACGACGACGCTCGAGGTCGAGGCCCCCGCCCCGCGCCCAAGCGAACCGACCGCGCTCGAGGCCGTTGGCGGTGACGTCGCGACGACCTCCGCGGTCGAGCTTGCCGAGGTCGACGCGACGTCGGCCTTGGAGGGCGATTCCTTTGGCGACGACGACGTGACGGACGTTTCCGACGACGCCATCGACGCACATGCGAGCGACCACGGTGCACTCGAGGCAGGGTCGATCGACGACGACGTGATCCCCGAGGCCCTCGCGAGCAGCGAGCTCCTCGACGACTCGGCCCTCGAGTCGGTCCCCGATGCCGGCGAGCTCGCGTGAGCGGCAAGCGTCGCGCGACGACCTTCGCGCGGACGGCTACTCCTTCGAAAACGTGACCGCTTCCGGTTCGACCCGCACGAGCGCGCCTTGGGCGAAGGGCTCGTTTGGCGCTTCATGGCCGAAGGGCGCCCCGTGCACTACGGGAATACCCAAACGCTCTTCGAGTTCGCGCGCGAGACGTGCGAGCGTGCGGCCGTTCGGCGCGCCTTCGCAGCGCGTGAAGTGACCGAAGACGATCGCGCGCACGCCCGCGAAGAAGCCGCCGTCGGCGAGGGCCGCGAGCATGCGGTCGATGCGGTACACTCGCTCTCCGACGTCTTCGAGGAAGAGTACGCGTCCGTGCATCGAGGGGAGGCGCCCCGCGACGGCTTCGTAGGCCAGCACCGTGAGGTTTCCTCCGGCCGCAAGCCCTTCGACCGCGTCGAAAGCTCGAAAGGAATGCACCTCCCACTGCGACGACGTGCGGCGACCACACAGCGCATCGACAAGGCTCTGCGCGTCTTCCTCGAGGCGACCCGCGCCCCCTGCGTTCGGCGCGTGAAGCGACGCGATGCCCTGACGCTGCGCCCACGCGTGAAGCACGGTGATGTCGCTGAAGCCCGCGATCCATTTTGGGCTGACGCGGAAACGCGTGGGGTCGAGATGCCCGGCGATGCGACCCGCGCCGTAGCCACCACGGACGGCGATCACGGCCGCAACGCGCTCGTCGTCGAGGGCCTCTTGAAGCTCGACGAGGCGACGCGTGTCGGACCCCGCGAGGTAGTCGTCGCGGGAAGCGACATCCGAACCGACCACCACCTCGAACTCGCGTGCGAGCCGCTCGCGCGCCGCCAGGAACTCGGCTGCCTCGAACGGGCTCGAGGGCGCAACGAGCGCAACACGGTCACCGGGTGAAAGAAAGCGCGGGAAGCGCACCATGGGGAGGAGGTTACGCTGCGCTGGCGCGGCCCGGAAGCCTCGAAGGGCAGCGACGTTTTCCCGTGCTTCGCTTCGCGCTACACTGGCGTGATGGTCGCGTTCGTTCGGACGGTCTTCCTCCTCGCATGGAGCCTGCTGCGCGTGTTCGGTGCGCGGCTCGTGGGGCGCCATCGCGGCCTCGAAGCCTTCCGCGACGCTTACCGCCGCGACGACCTCGTCTCCCTCTCGAGCGAAGACCGAGACTTCGTCGACAATGCTCGCGGCTGCATCGCCTGCGGGCTCTGCGCGATCGGCGACCTGCCGCCAGGGCTCCGCGCGAACGCCGGCGGCCCGATGAACCTCTTCCTCGCGTCGAGCAAGAGCATGCCGGATTACGGCGTCGCGCTCGAGTCGTTCGCCGCGGTCGACGAGGGGGCGCTCGCGGCGCTCGAGGCGGACTGCCCCGCACGCGTGCCCATGCGCGACCTCGTGCGGTTCGTTCGGAAGAAGGGGACCGAGCTCGACCCCAAGCGCTCGCTTCCGCCCGCTGCGCTGCGATGACCGCGGCGTGCCGAGCAACGCAGCCGTGAGATTCCGTGCTTGAGCGCGGGGCTTTTGGTAGCTTCTCGCTCATGGCGCGCACGGCTCTCGTTTTTGGCATCTCGGTTCTCGTTGCAGCGTGCGGAGCGAGCACGCGCCCAGGAGACCCAAAGAGCACCTTCACGCCAGGCGAAGAGACGGACTGCCTCACGAGCGCGAGCGCCGAACCGAACCGCATCGCCTGCCAGCGCAACCCGCAGTCGCCCACGCGGCGCGATCCCGCGGCACAGCCTACGATGAACGTAGGGCGCGCCGTCGTCGTCGCCATCGACAACTACGACGAGACGCGCGACGGCAAGGGTCGCGGCGCCGTCTACGTGCAAGACGTGAGTTCGAGCGCGCCTTACTCCGGTGTCTCGCTCTACCGCCCGACGCTCCTCCCCGCTTCGTCGACCCCGGCACCCGGTGACGTCTTCGAACTCATTGGCGGAAAATACCAAGAGAACACGACGATCGGCACGACTGTCACGTTCCCTGCGGGCCAGTACCTTCCGCAGCTCGCTTACGCGACGGGCAACTTCGCGTTCGAGTACGTGCCGCCGGCGCCTGCGGAGGTTACGCCCGCGATGCTCGCGAACTGGGAGACCGGCAAGCAGTACATCGGCATGCTCGTGAAGCTCACGAACGTCCGCGTCTCGAAGTGGGAGGACGACGGAAAGGGCCGCGTGACCGGCGACATCGCGAGCGGCGCGAGCGCCCCGGCGATCTCGAACGAGCTGATGGACATCCAGGGCGCCGTGGGGAGCCGCACGTCCTTCGCCTCCGTCACCGGTGTCGTGACCTACTTCTTCAGCCTCAAGGTGGCGCCGCGCAGCGCCGCCGACATCGCGTTCTGAGCGCTCAGCCGCCGCCGACGAGCTGAACGAGCTCGACCACGTCGCCGTCGGCGAGGGCGTGGTCGGCGTGGTTGGCGCGGACGACGATGGTCTTGTTGACTTCGACCGCCACGAGCCCCGTGGTGAGCCCAAGGTGGTCGAGCAACGCGCGCACCGTGAGCCCTGCGGGTACTTCGCTCGCTTCACCGTTCACGACGATCTTCATGGGTTTTCCTTCGAAAGGCGCGCGACGACGGCCTCGACGATGCGCGCGGAGAGCTCCACCTTCGAGCCTTCGAAAGGCCCCGCGACGTCGCCCTCGCTCGCGAAAATGCGAATGCGGTTCGCGTCGCCCTCGAGAGCGGTCGACGCCTCGTTCGCGACGATGAGATCGCAGCGCTTGCTTGCGAGCTTTCCGCGTGCGTAGCCTTCCACGGAGGCATCGTCGCCGGTCTCCAGGGCGAACCCCGCGAGCACCGGGCGCACGGCGTTACGACGCGCGCCAAGCTCGGCGAGGAGGTCCGGATTGCGCACGAGCTCGATCGCCGCGTGTTCACCCGCCTTCTTGAGCTTCGTCGCCGATCGCTGCACCGGGCGGTAGTCCGCGACCGCCGCGGCCATGATGACCGCGTCCGCGCCCGCGAGAGCTTCGCCGAGCACAGCCTCGATCGCGCGCTGCATGTCTGCGGCGCTGCGAACGTCGAGGCGCGTGACGCCGGCGGGCGTCGGCAACGACACGGGGCCGGCCACGAGGGTCACACGCGCACCGAGGCGCGCGGCCTCCGCGGCGATCGCAAAGCCCATCTTCCCGGAAGACCGGTTCGTCAGAAAGCGCACGGGATCGAGGTCTTCGACCGTGGGCCCAGCGGTGACGAGCACGTGCCGGCCGGTGAGCGCACGCGACGGCTCCGCCAGCGCCGCCGCGAGCGCGTCGACGATGGCCGCAGGCTCCTCCATGCGGCCGACGCCGCGATCGCCGCTTGCGACTTCGCCCGAGACCGGCCCGAGAAAGCGCACGCCCCGTTCGCGAAGCGCGACGACGTTTGCCTGCGTGGCCGCGTGCGCCCACATGCGCGGATGCATGGCCGGCGCCACGAAGACGGGGCACGCCACGCAAAGCGCGAGGGCCCCCAAGAGATCCTCCGCGCGGCCTTGGGCGAACACCGCGATCCGATCGGCAGTGGCCGGAACCACGAGGAGCGCATCGGCCCCCTGCGCCAGGAGCACGTGGAGTTCCCCCTCGATGCTTGCATCCCACATGCCCTCGTGGACCGGCTCGCCCGTGATCCCCGAAAGCGTGGTCGCACC
>CAIOHM010000159.1 GCA_903858055.1 uncultured delta proteobacterium | reverse complement strand
GCATGAAGTGGATCGGCGTCCTCACGGCGGGCGTCATGGCGTTCCAGGCGTTCGCGTCGTCCTGGCCGGAGCGTGCGGCCATGGCGGCGGCGCTCTCGAACTACGTGCTCTTCTTCGGTGGCGATCTCGTCGCGGCGTGGCGCGGAAGGCGGATGCAGGTGCGCCGCGAGGCGAGGCGCGTCGAGGTGCCCGTGGGTCTTCACGCGGTGCCCGAGCGGGCGTGCGCGATTTGCGGAGCGACCGAGGGTTCGGGCGCCGACATCCGCGTGTGCTCGTGCGCCACGTGCAAGGGCGTCGTCGGCGGCGCGCGCCAGCTGTGCCTGGAGCACGCACGCAACCACTGAAGGGTGGCAGCGGCGCCGTCAGCGCACGATGAGCAGGCGCACACCGATGAGCACGAGGAGCCCCGCGCCAAGGAGGTGCGAGGCTTTGCCGATGCGCTCTCCGAGCGTCTTCGCGAACTCGATGGCCGCGAGCGATAGGCCCGCGGTGACGAGGCCGATGAGCGAGACGGTCACGAGCACCGGAAGCGTGAAGCGATCGAGCACGAGCCCCGCGGCGAGCGCGTCGATGCTGGTCGCGAGCGCGAGCGGCATGAGCAGCGAGGCCTCGAAAGGATCGACGCCCTTGCCGGCGAAGCGCGCGACGTCTTCGCGGTCGGCTTGGAAGCTCTCGCGGCCCATCTTGATGCCCAGGTACACGAGCAGCGCCCCGCCCACGAGCGGGAGCCAAGATGCGGCGAAGGACCCGATCGCGCGCGCGAGCAGCCAGCCCGCGAGCGGCATGAGCGCTTGCGAGCCGCCGAAGTAGAGTGCCACACGCTTGCGCGCCGCGGGCGAGACCTGGCGCGCGACGAGGCCGCGGGCGGCGCAAACGGCGGCGGCGTCCATGGCGAGGCCCACGGCGAGCAGGAGGGCGTCAAGGAGTCCCATCGTCACCGCTCTACGTGGCTTTCGTGCGCGAGGGAATCGTCAGAAGCGGTGGGCGTGGCCTTGGGGCGCGACGACCGAGACGTGACCGCTGCTGCCGCGAAGGCGCAGACCGGGAGCCTCGGTGCAGGTGCCGATGCGCGTGAAGCCGCCGAGCGGCGAGGGGCTCGCGCACACGATCGCGTAGTCTTCGCCGCCGTGGAGCACGAGGTCGAGCCACGCGTAGGGCGTCCCGTGGCTCGCGCGCACCAGCTCGTCGTCGTGAAGCGAGCTCGCCTCGAGGTCCGCGCCCACGCCGCTCGCCGTGAGGAGGTGCCCGAGGTCTTGTGCGAGGCCGTCCGAGACGTCGATCGCCGCATGCGCGTTCGTGAGCACGTGCACGGTCGTGATCGGGAGGAGCGGACGTCGCCAGCGCGCCACGAAGGGATCGAAGCGCGCGTCGCGGAGATCGTCGCGAAGCACGCGGAATCCGAGGGCCGCGTGGCCGAGGGGGCCCGCGACGTAGAGGCCGTCGCCGGGGCGCGCGCCGCTGCGGAGGATCGGCCGCTGGCAGCGACCGAGCACGGTCGTCGTGATGGAGAGCTCCGTGCCCGAGCTCAAGTTTCCGCCGACGACGTGCGCCCCATGACGATCGGCGGAGCGACGTGAACCCTCGGCGATCGCTTCGGCGAGCGCGCCCGCATCGTGCGGCAAGACGTAACTCGCGAGCGAGGCGACGGGCGAAGCCCCCATGGCGTAGATGTCGCTCGTGGCCGCCGCGTGCGCGCGAAACCCGATGTCTTCGGCGTCAAGCCAGCCGCGCTCGAAATGCACGTGATCCACCTGCGCGTCGACGGTCCAGACGAGGCGATCTCCGAGCGCGAGCACGGCCGCGTCATCGCCGATGCCCACTTCGACGCCGGGTGGGGTCGTGCCCATGTGCACGCGCTGCAGCGCCGCGATGAGCGCGAACTCGTCGCGCGCGCTCATGGCCTCAGCGAGCCTCGCAAGCGCGTGCGTCGCTCGCGGTCGGGGGGAGCGATGGGCAACGTGACGACGAAGCAGGTGCCTTGGGGGTCGTTGGCTTCGACGACGATGCGTCCGTCGTGGGCTTCGACGAGCCGCTTGCAGATGGCGAGGCCGAGGCCAGCGCCCTGGTGCTTGCGCGTTTGTGAGGAGTCGACCTGGTAAAACGGGTCGAAGATGCGCCCGTGTTCGTCGAGGGGAATGCCAGGGCCGCGGTCGCGCACGCGCACCTCGACCGCATCGTAGGCAACCGTCGGCGAGAGCTCGTCGTCGCCGATCGGCTGTCCGTCGTAGAGGGCCGAGACCACGAGGCGGGCCTCGAGCCGCACGGTCTCGCCCTTCGGAGAGAACTTGAGGGCGTTGTCGACGAGGTTCATGAACACCTGCCGCAGGCGCACGCCGTCGCCGAAGACCTCGAGCACGTCGGTGCCCACGTCGAGCTCGAGCCGCTGCGTGCGGCGGCGCGCGTGAGGGACGAAGGTGGCGGCCACGCTCTCGAGGAGCGGAGGGAGGAGGAGTTGCGCGCGGTGTACCTCGAGCGTGCCGCTCTCGAGCTTCGCCGTGTCGAGCATGCCGTTGATGAGCTGCAGGAGGTGCTCGCCCTTCTCACGGATCGTCTGCACGAACTCGCGCTGCTCCGTTTGGAGCTCGCCGGCTACGCCTTGGACGAGCATCTCGCCGTACCCGAGGATCGACGTGAGCGGCGTGCGCAGCTCGTGGCTGACCGTGCCGAGGAAGTCGATCTTGAGCCGGTCGAGCTGGCGCACGTGCTCGTAGGCCGCGCGTAGCTCTTCGTTTTGGATCGTCACCTGGCGCACGTGCTCGCGCATGGTCGCCTCTTGGAGCGCCGCAGCAACCGCCGAGCGGTGGCCGTGGTGGAGGAGCAGATCGAGCACGAGCCTCACGTGCGCGAGAATGCGCTCCACCTCCGCCTCGCTGCGGTCGGGGCCATGGCCCACTCGGAGGAGCCCGATGTTCACCCCGTCGTAGACGATGGGATCGCCGACCCACGACGTTGGGGCCATCGGGTTGGGGGTGGAAGCCTCACCCGCCAGCACGAACGACTTACCGTCGGGCTCGTCGATCGCGACGGTGAGCCGATGCAGATCCGCGGTGCTCTGCAAGAACTCCCGGAGCGCGTCGTCGTCCCCGAGCGTGCGGAGAGACGGCAAGAAGGCGTCGTCGAAGGAGCGTACTCCGGTCATGGCTCGACTCCGTTCGCGAGGCCGAACGAGTGCGCGACGCTCGCCGCTGCGCACGCGTCGATGTCGATGGACCAGCCGAGCGCGCGGGTCACGGCGTTCACGGCCCCGGGCGCATCGAGGCCGAAGGGCTCGGAGAGCTGACCGCGTCGATCGAGGCGCGCCCAAACGAGCGCGAGCAGCGAGAGGAACGTCTCGCGCACGCCTTCGCCGCGGATCGCGACCGCGCGGAACACGGGCTCCTGGCTGTCACGCGCGAGCAGCTCGAGCTCATCGTCTTCGCGAATCTCGCTGAGGTCGCGCTTGTTGAACTGCATGACGATGGGCAGCCCGCGTCCGGCGGGACCCAGTTCGGCGAGGTGCTGGCGGAGCTCCGCGAAGCTCTGGGCGTTCGCCTGCGTCTCTTCGAGGCGCGAGTCTGCCACGAAGACCACGCCGTCGGCGCCTTGAAGGACGACTTTGCGCGTCGTGGCGTGCACGAGCTGACCGGGCACCGAGAAGAGTCGCACGCGCAGCGAGAACGGCGCATGGGAGGGGCTTGGCACCGTGAGCGCAACGGGCAGCATGTCGAAGAAGAGCGTGCGGTCGTCGGCCGTGTCGAGGCTCATGAGGCGCCCGCGGTGCCCGGGAGCGAGGGCATGGTGCAGGCCCTTGACGTTCGTCGTCTTGCCGCTGAGCGGCGGCCCGCAATACACGAACTTGAGCGAGAGCTCTCGGGCTGCAGCGTTGAGGTTCACCCGCGCATCGTCGCACGGGCTGCGATGCCGGTCGACGCGCGCGATGCGATCCGGTGGTCGTGCATCCGAGAGTCGGCTCGAAGCCGACCCAACCGTGAGTAGCGCCATGACCATGATCGCCGCAGGCTCCCCCGTCCCCGAATTCTCCCTCGAATCCGACGCAGGTCGCCTCGTCACGAGCGCCTCGCTGCAAGGCGGCTGGTGGGTGCTGTACTTCTACCCCAAAGCGGACACGCCCGGATGCACGCGCGAAGCGCAGGCCTTCACCGCGCACCGCGCTGCGTTCGGCGAACTTGGCGTAAAGGTTTTCGGCATTTCGAAAGACAAGGTCGCTGCACTCTGCAAGTTTCGGGACAAATACGCGCTCGAGGTGGAGCTGCTTGCCGACCCGGACCTCGCCGTTCACGAGGCGTTCGGAGCCTATGGCGAGAAACTGATGTACGGGAAGAAGGTCCAAGGCGTCATCCGATCGACCTTCGTGATCGACCCGAGCGGCCGCGTTGCGCACGTGTTCCCGAGCGTCAAGGTGGACGGACACGCTGAGAAAGTCCTGGAGGTCGTGCGTTCGCTCCAGGGCGGCGGGGCGACGGAGACGCCGAAGGCCAAGCGCACGCGCGCCGCGAAGCCGGCGTCGTGACGCGATAACGCGCTGCGCTGCGTTGGCGTGATTGTTGTCGGCGGAGGTTTCGTTTTGCTAGGAGGCCGCGGTGAGGAGTCGTGGGCAGGTGTCCGCACGACGCTCACGAGAGAGCTCATGGCGAAGGCGAAGCAAGCGGCGAAGGGGAAAGTGGCCAAGGCCACGAAGACGACGGGCGCAGCCGCGAAGCCCAAGGCTGCGGCGAAGCCCGCGAAGCCAGCCGCGAAGGCCACGGCAGCGAAGCCCGCGAAGGTCGCGAAGGCTGCGGCAGCCAAACCTGCGAAGGCCGTGAAGGCGAGCGCAAAAGGGGCGAAGGGCGCCAAGGCCGAGAAGCCCGCGAAGGGCGGGAAGGCCGCCGCGGCCGAGCCGAAGCGTCGCATGGGGCTTCGTGGTGCGGCGCCGTGGGCAGCCCGTCACGCCGCAAAGCACGCGGCCGAGGCCCGTGCCCGCGCGGCCGAGCCGCCGCCTCCCGGTAGCGCCCGCGCCACGTTGCGCACGCCCGCGAACGCGACCGACATCAAGGAGCGCATTGCGGAGCTTCACCGGCGCCTGCAGGACCTCAAGGCCCTCAAGCGCAACGTGAACAAGAACTTCTTCCCGCTCGGCGTCATCCTGCAAGAGATCGAAGCGCGCCGCCTGTACGAGGCCAAGGGCTTTGCGGCCTTCGACGCGTTCCTCGAGCGTGAAACCGAGCTCGGTCGCACCGTGGGTCTCCGGCTCGTGCGCATCGTGAAGACCTTCCACCAGTCGGCTGCCGAGTCGTACGGCCTCGACCGCCTGACGCTCGCGCTCGCTGCGCTCGACGCCGTCGACGTGCCGGGCCCGGCGCCGTCCCGCGCGGACACGCTCGCTCCCGCGGCGAAGGTTCCGCCGGCGCCCGTCTCGAGCACGGCGCTGCCGATGAAGCCGCCCGGCCGCTTCTGAAGGGGGCCCGAGGCGTGACGTGAGAGGCGTGGGGCCGCAGGTCCTGCGCCTCTCGTGCTTGATGACGCGGAACGCCGCGAGCACGCGTCACGTCGATTTGGGCTTCGCAGGGGGCGCGAAATCCATAACCTCGGTGGAGGTCCTCTTTTGGGACGGCGGAGGAGAGAGAGCCGCAATGGCGTCGAAGGGAAAGATCCTGGTCTTGGACGACAGTCAGCCGATCCTCGACGTGGTGCGCGAGCGCCTCGAGAAGGCGGGCTACGAGGTCGCGACCGCGCTCACGGTCCAAAAAGCCTGCGAGAGCGTCCGTGACTGCCAGGTTGCGATCATCGACTACCACATGCCCGGCATCACCGGGACCGAGGCGATGCGCATGCTCCGGCTGGCCTCGGCCGCCGCGAACAACACGTGCCGCTTTTACCTGTACACGACGGACCCCTCGAAATCGGCGGAGTACGTCGCCGAGGGCTTCGACGGCGTGTACACGATGAAGGGCAACACGGAGGCGCTCGAGCGGCAGCTCGAGGCGACCATGCGCGTCGTACGCCTTACCCAGGCAACCCGTGCCGGGGGACGCCCGCGCTAATTATCGAGGCGAGCCCTGAAGTTGCCGGCCAAGCGTGCCGCATGTTCGGGTGGTCCCCTGAAGGAACCTTTGGATGCAGCTCGGTGACGAAGAACTCTGCGAACTGACGGAAACCGTCTTCGAATCGTGCGTCGGCATGGTGCTCGAGCGCATCGACGACGTGGAGGTTCCCGAGCCCGCCATTTTTGGCTACGTGCACATTACAGGTGGTTGGGAAGGCTCTGTCGTCGTGCAGTGCGAAGACGAGCTCGCGCGCCGGCTCGCCGCGGCGATGTTTGGATCGGACAGCGGTGCGGTCACGCCGCAAGAGGTCGCGGACGCGATGGGCGAGCTCGCCAACATCACCGCAGGCAACGTGAAGTCGCGTCTCGGTGTCGCGTGTCAGCTCTCGATGCCCGGTCACTCGAACGTCATCGACATCGAGGCCGCGTTCCCGCAAAGCCAACTCATCCGTCGATACACGTTCGAAGCCGAGGGAATGCCGGTCGTGATGGGCATTCTCCAGCGGGGTTGGTAGACCGCCACCGCTCATGAACGTCTCCGAAGCAGCTCCGACGATCCGCCGCGCGCGGTTGCCGTTCCTCATCGTGGTCGCGGCCGTGGTCGCGGTGCTCGATCTCGCGTCGAAAGCTTGGGCTCAAGCGCGCCTCGAGACCCCCGAAGGCTTCCCGCACGTGATCGACGTCGTGCCGGGCTGGTTCGATTTCTCGTTGGCGCGAAACCGCGGCGGGGCCTGGTCGTTCCTGCACGACGCGCCCGAGCGCGTGCGCATGGCGTTCTTCCCGACCGTGAGCGTGCTCGCGATCGTCGTCATCGTCGTCGCGTACCGTCGCCTGCGGCACGACCAGTGGCTCGCGAAGGTCGCGCTCCCGCTCGTGCTCGGCGGCGCCATCGGCAACCTCGTCGATCGCCTGCGCTACGGCTTCGTCATCGACTTCCTCCATGCGTACGGCACGTGGGGCGGCGCGACGCACCACTTCCCGACCTTCAACGTCGCGGACGTCGGCATCACGGTGGGGTCGATCCTCCTCGCGCTCGAGTCGATCTTCGTTCCCGATCCGGGTCCGCCGCCGAACGATTGAGCCGCGGTTGGCGCGTGCTCAGCGGATGATCGTCGCGCACCCGAGCGCGACGTCGACCTTGCCCTCGGCGCTCTCGCGCAGGCGCGTGCACGTGTTCGGGCAGATCACGATCGCCGTCGAGGTGCCGCTCGTGCGGTAGGTCCAGCCGCCGGTGGTGCAGTCCGTGGTCTGCGGGATCGTCTCGCGTGCGGCGCCCGGCGCGCTCTGGAAGCTCACGTTGACGTAGGCGAGGCTCACGGCGCCCGACTGCACCTCGGCGGGTACGCCGTACTCGCAGGGAATCGCGGCGCTTCGCACCTTGATGAGCGTTTGCGTGAGCGCAGACTCGACCTGCGTGCCGTCGATGAGGAAGCCCTTCGTCGTGCCGCCGGCCGCCGCGATGCGATCGATCGTGGCCTGGGTGACACCAGGGAGTCCGATGACGAACGTGCGCACCGAGGTCGACGCGAAGAATGCCGCGGAGGCGACGTTTGCAATCTGCACGGGGTCCGTCGGGTCGACGCCGCCGCAAAGCGGCGCGGGCCCCACGGGCTCACCGTCGGTGACGAGCAGCACCGCTCCCACGTCGGTCTGCGCGCGCGGAGCGACCTCGTTCGCGGCCGCGAGCAGCGCGCCAGCGAGAGCGGGGTAGGTCGGGGTCGTCGTGCCGTCGGGCGAGGCCGCCTGCAGCGTGGACTGGATGAGCGAGGCGCCGCCCGGGAGCGCCGTGAACGGAACTCGGAGCTGTGCGTACGCGCCCACGCTGCACGCAGGCGTCGCGTCGATCGGGCGCGGGAAGAACTGCAAGCCCACGCGCACGCCGGCCGAGCGCGGGTCCGCGACGAACGCGCTCAGCGAGGCCACGGCGGCATTCCACTTCGTGCCGATCGTCGAGCTCGACTTGTCGAGGAGGATCAGGAGGTTCAGCGTCTTCGCGTCGGCGTTCACGTAGGTGGGCACGCACGACCCTGCATCGCCCGCATCGAGCGGGAGCGCTGCGTCGTCGCCGACCACGGGCCCCACCGGTGGGCCTCCGTCCGGGTCGCTTACCGGGGGCACCTCGAACGTGCTGTCGCCCTGGGAGTCGCTGCCGCACCCGAGAGCAAACACGGCGCCGAACGCCAGCGAGACGATCGAGATTCCCCAAGCCTTCCGCATGACGGCAACCGTACCGCGAGATCGCGACGATGTCCCATTGCGAAGCGAACGGGGCGGGCTACGCTCCGGCCGGATTGCCCTTGTGGAGGAGTGCATGCGTTTGTCGATTCGCCGTTCGCTGAGCGGACTTGGCTTCTGTTCGATTGCGGCCTTGGTGACGGCCTGTGGCGGGTCCTCGGGCTCGGACGTCATTCCGGACGACCCAGGCGGCTTCCCGGTCGTCGATGCGGGCGGTCGCGCGGACGTGGGCGTCGTCGACGCGGGCACGGCGAGCGACGCCGGCGGCGCTACGGGCGATGCGACCACGCCGGACAGCGGCTCGGGCGATGGCGGCACGTCGGCGGACGGCGGCGCCGACGGCGGTGCGGCTCCCACGTGCGCGGGCTCGTGCCCGACCGGCTTCTACGACCTCGACAACAGCTACGGGCCCACGCTCCCGAACTGCGGCTGCGAGTACGCCTGCACGAAGGTCGGCAACGCGGATCCCATCGACAACGACTACAAGGACGACAACTGCGACGGCTCCGACGGCGTCGTCGAGAGCTGCGTCTTCGTCTCGAACGCAGGCACGGACGCGGCAAATGGCGGCGGCCGCACGAGCCCGGTGAAGACCATCGGCTACGCGATCGACCTCGCCTTCCAGCGCGGCGGCTACGTGTGCCTCGGCGCCGAGACCTTCGAGGGCGCGTTCACGCTCCGCTCCGGCGTGAGCGTCTACGGCGGGTTCGACCCGGCCGACGCGAACTTCTCCTTCGCGCGTCGCCGCGGCGCTGCGAGCAAGGTGCAAGCTACGGGCTACGTCATCGACGCGCCGATCATCAGCGCGGCCACGGAGGTTGCCGGCGTCACGCTCGTGAGCCGCGACATCAGCGCGAACCTCGTCGGTCAGACGGCGTATGGTATTCGTATTGGCAACGCATCGGGCGGCCTTACGCTGCGCTGGAACGACATCACCGTCGCCTCGGGGACGCCCGGCCAGTCCGGGTCGAACGGCACGAAGGGCTCGGACGGCGTGAACGGTAGCAACGGCTCCACGGGCTGCGAGTGCGGCACTGGGTGGACCGGCACTTGCCTCACGGAGAGCTGCGGAAGCTGCCGCGAGCGCACTGGCGGCTCCTCCGTGTGCGCCACGTGCGGGGGCTCGTCGCAGCCCGAGTCGTGCAGCGGCGCCGGTGGTCAGTCGGGCTTCAAGGGCTCGGGTGGTTCGACCGGAGCCGGCTCGACGGGCGGCGCGAGCGGCGGCTCCGGCGGGGACGGTGGCGGTTGCTCGCCGCTCTCGTCGAACGGTGCGCGACAGGCGTCGCAGGGCAACAGCGGCTCGGGCGGCGCGCCAGGGCAGTCGGGCTCCACGGCCTCCACGGCAGGCACGGTCGACTCGCTCGGTCGCTTCTCGCCGGCCGTGAGCGGTAGCGGTGCAGCCGGGCGCCCGGGCGTGGGCGGCGGCGGCGGCGGCGGCGGCGGTACCACGGGCACCGCGTGCTGCAGCGACTCGGGCGGCGGCGGCGGCGCGGGCGGCAGCGGCGGCTGCGGCGGCACGCCCGGTACCGGTGGCGGCGCCGGTGGCGGTTCGCTCGGCGTG
>CAIOHM010000158.1 GCA_903858055.1 uncultured delta proteobacterium | reverse complement strand
GCGCAGACCGACGCCGATCTCCTCGCTGCGGGCGAGGTGCGCCGCTGGGGCGCGCAAGAGTGGGTCTACCCGAGCCGCGCCGACTGCAACCGCTGCCACACGGAAGCGGCGGGTTTTTCCCTTGGCTTGGAGCTCGCCCAGCTCGAGCACGCGATCCGCTACGGCGCCACGGGCCGCACGGCCAACCAGCGCGAGACCCTCGCCGCGATCGGCCTCTTCGGCGCCGCGACACCGAGCCCCGTGATCGCGCCGCTGGCCGATCCCTTTGGCACCGAAACCCTCGAGCGACGCGCGCGGAGCTACCTGCATGCGAACTGCGCGGGCTGCCATCAGCCGAACGGCGGCGCGCGCGGCGATCTCGATCTTCGCTTCACGACGCCGCTCGCACGGACGGGCACGTGCAACGCACCGCCCGCCACCGACACGCTCGACCTCACGAACGCCAAGATCGTTTCCCCAGGCAAACCAGGCGAATCCGTGCTCCTCGCACGCATGCGCGCCAGCGAAGGAAAGCGCATGCCCCCGCTCGCGAGCCGCCGCACCGACGACGAAGGAGCGGCCCTCGTGGAGGCGTGGATCGCCTCGCTGACCGGGTGCCCGTAGCGGCGCGTGCCGCGGCTCGCGAAAGGGAGACGCACGCAAGCCCCGAGCGCTTCGTACGCCCGGGGCTCGCTCGTTCAAGCGGCGGTTCTCAGAAGGGGCTCGAGCACGCCTCGAGCGCGACGATCGGGTACGTGGCCTTGAAGCCCGACCAGTTCGCGACGTTCGCCGTGTACTTCTTGGTCCACTTCGAGAAGCCGACCTTCGCCCACGCGTCGACGCGGCCGCTGAGCGTGTCGACGACCGCATCGACGTTCGCCGCGTAGCGCACCTGGTAACCGGCACCGGACTGCACGAGGCCGACGCTGGCCGTGGCCGGCACGGAGACACCGATGAGGCGCATGGAGGCGGTCACGCCCGCGCTCGCGACACCGAGGTTCACCGAGGCCGAGGCCGCGGCGCTCACGCTGCCCGAGGGCGTCGCGTTCGCCTGAAGGACACCGTTGTAGAAGCCGTTCACGGTCGTGAGGCCGAGCGCGCCGGACGCCTGCGCGCGGAGCGTGACGGGCACCGGGCCGATCCACACGAGCGTCGACGCGGAGGCGAGCGTGAGGCTCGTTTGCCAGGGCGTCGTGGCGAGCGAGGTCGAGGCCGAGTAGTTGTACTTCTTCGTGTACGCGGTGGTCGCGTTGACCATCACGTTCACGCTGACGCTCGCGGTGCTAGCAACGACCTTGCCGAGCGACGTCGCGGTCACGGCGCCGGTCGCACCGAAGACGGTCACGCCGAACTTGCCGTAGGCCTCCGCCGAGACCGAGTCGCTCGTGGTGCCCGCGTTGTTCTGCATCGCGAGCGTGAGCTTCGCGAGGTAGTTCGAGCCGAAGAGGTTGTTGCCGTAGCTGCCGCTCACGGGCCACACCTTGTTGAGCGTCGTCACCGGCGTCGCACCCGTGACGCACGGGACGGCGAGCGCGTAGGAGGGCGTCAGGCTGTAGCTCGGGGCGCTCGGGTCGAGAGCCGCCGCCGCTTCGTAGACCGTGCCGCCCGTCATCGCGCTCTGGTACGCCTGGTACGAGGGGAGCGCGACGGTGTACTCGGGCGAACCGGCGGGGACGAGCGCGGGGTTCACGGCACCAACGAGGGCCGCCGACTGCTGCGCCGTCGTCATGGGGGCATAGGCCCGGTAGGAGACGCCGTTGTCGACGTAGGTGGTGGCGGTGGCCGTGGGGCTTGGCGCGGCCTCCGCGTGGGCAACGGAGGCGAGCGACGTGGTCGCAGCGACGAGCGGGAGGAGCAGGCGAACGAATTTCATGGAGATTCTCTGGGAGGAAGCGCCGTTCGGCGACAGGCGAACACGCACGGTTCGTCTCGCCGCGGCTGGGGAGGAGGGTCGAGAAGGCGGCTCATAGGGCAAGGCGCGACGGCGTCGCTCGGGCGGCCCCACGAAGCGAGGACGCCTGAAAGTTGCATTCTGCATGCATGAAGAAGCGAAGAAGGCGACGAGGGAGGGTCAAGGTTTCGGCGTGGCGTGCCACGCGGCGACGAGGCGTCCGGCGTCGAGTCTCACCTCGAGGCTCGGGTCGCCTTTCGCCATGAGCTCGAGGGCCTCGAGCGCGCGAGGGTCGGGGAAATACGCAGCCAACGTCTGCGCAGCGGCGTGACGGACGCCGGCGGCCGCGTCGTGAACGGCGCAAGCCACGACGGCAGCCACGAGCGGCTCGGGTGCGCGGAACGCGGCCACACGGAGCGCCTCGACGCGCACGTCGGGGTCGAGGTCGT
>CAIOHM010000157.1 GCA_903858055.1 uncultured delta proteobacterium | reverse complement strand
GTGACGTCGCCGATGCACTGGCGATGGCCGAGCACCTCGCGGCGGCGTCGTCGCGCAGCGTGATCTCGGGGCGCAGCTCGTCGGCCCCGCCGCCACGCCTCGGGCGCCTGCTCGTCGCAGACGACGATCCGGTGAACCTCGAGGTCCTGCGCGCGCAGCTCGAGCCCGCCGGATACGAGGTCATCGCGGCGCGTGACGGGCAAGAGGCGCTCGATGCCCTCGCGCGGAGCCCCGACGTCGACGGCGTGCTCCTCGACGTCATGATGCCGAAGGTGACGGGGCCCGAGGCCGCCGTGAAGATGCGCGCGGAGCACCCGCACGGCACGCTCCCGATCCTCATGTTGACTGCAAAAAGCCGGCCCGAAGACGCCGTCGTGGGCCTCCGCGCCGGCGCAAGCGACTACCTCGGAAAGCCCTTCCACCGCGAAGAGCTCCTCCAGCGCATCGACACGCATTTGCAGGCCTCGCGCACGAGCAAGGTCTTCCGGCGCTTCGTCCCCGAAGACTTCCTCGCGCTCCTGGGGATGGAACGCTTCGAGGAGCTCCGCGCCGGCGTCGGCCAGCGCCACGAGCTCACGGTGCTCTTCGCGGACGTGCGCGACTTCACGGCGCGCAGCGAGCTGCTCGGTCCCGAGCGCACCTTCGCCTTCGTCAACGCGTGCCACGAGCGCTTCGAGCCCGTGATTCGCGCGCACCACGGCTTCGTCGACAAGTTCATCGGCGACGCGATCATGGCCATTTTCCCAGGCCATCCGATGGACGCCGTCCACGCCGCCGAGGGCATCCAGCGCGCGGTCGACGAGGTCAACGCGTCGCCGAGCGCGGGCCCCATGCCGCTCGCCGTGGGGATTGGCATCCACCATGGGTCGGTGATCTTGGGGACCGTGGGCGGCGAAGATCGCCTCGAGGTCACCGTCATCGGCGACGCCGTGAACGTGGCCGCGCGACTCGAGACGCTCACGAAGGTGCTCGGGGTCGGAGCGTTGGCATCCGAGGAAAGCGTGCAGTCCGCACGCGACGGGCTCCGGCGCGTCGGAGCGGTCCACGTGCGCGGCCGCAAGCACCCGGTCGAGCTCTTCGAGGTGCTCGCGTGCACGCGATCGCCCGAGGAACTCCAGCAGAAGCTCGAGACCGCAGATCGCTTCCAGCGCGGCTTGCGTGCCTACGCGCAAGGCGACATGGCCCGCGCGCACGAACACTTCGCCGCGGTGTTGGAGAGCGCGCCCCTCGATGGTCTCGCGCGTCTCTACCTCGCCCACGCCGCTCGGTTTGCACGTGAAGGTCTGCCCGCGGGCTTCGACGGCGCCGTCGCGTGAACGCGCGCGCCTCGCTTCCCGACTTTTGTCGATCTATTTAGAAAGTGACTTGTCACATTCTAAATCACGGGCTACCACGACGCGCATGGCCAGCACCGAGCGTCGAACGCAAGCCGCGCGTCGCGAGGGCACGCGCACGGCGCTCCTCGAAGCGACCATCGCGAGCCTCGTGGAGCTTGGCTACACGCGCACCACGACCACGGAGGTCGTGCGGCGTGCAGGGCTCTCGCAGGGCGCGCTCTTCAAGCACTTCCCGACCAAGGGCGACCTCGTCGCCGCCGCGACGACGCGCCTCTTCGACGACCTCATCCAAGACTTCGATCGCGCCTTCGCGGCCGCCGCGGCCGAGGAAGACGACGTGGCGGTCGTCGCGATCCGAAGGCTTTGGCGTGTGTTTTGCGCGCCCGAGCTCCTCGCGGTCTACCGGCTCTACGTCGAGGCGCCCTTCGACGACGAGCTCATGGCGGCCCTCGTGCCCGTGGTGAAGCGCCACGAGCAGCGCGTGACCGAGCGGGCGCTCGCGCTCTTCCCCGAGATCGGCGCGAGCCCGGAGGCCCTCGTGCTCTTCACGTCGATGCTCTTCGCGATGCAAGGCATGGCCCTCGCCCGCCCCGTGAACCCGAACGCCGCGAAGGAGCGCCTCGTGCTGGCCCAGTTCGAGACGCTCGCTCGCCAGCTTTTTCCCAACAAACCGAAGGTCGGTGCTCGTGCTTGATCCCACCCACGTCGCCATTCCCGTCTTCCTCGTCACCATGGCCGTCGAGGCGTGGGTGCTCCACAAGCGGCACCACGGCTACGACCCGCGCGACACGGCCTCGAGCCTCTCGTGCGGCATCGGCAACCTTGTCGTGAAGGGGCTCACGCGCGGGCTCTACTGGGGACTCTTCGGCTGGCTCTACGAGCACCGCATCGCGAACCTCGGCGGCGGCATCGGCGGCGCGCTCGCCCTGCTTTTCCTCGAAGATTTCACGTTCTACGTCTACCACCGCACGAGCCACGCCGTGCGCCTCTACTGGGCGAACCACGTCGTGCACCACTCGAGCGAACGCTACACGCTGGCGACGGCGCTGCGTCAGTCGTGGACCTCGCCGGTCATGGGCATCCCGTTCTGGGCGCCGCTCCCGCTCCTCGGCTTTCGGCCCGAGCACGTGGCGCTCATGGGCGCCTTCAGCCTGCTCTACCAGTACGGGCTCCACACGGAGACCGTGCGAACGCTCGGGTTTTTGGAGCTCTTCATGAACACGCCTTCGCACCACCGCGTGCACCACGGGAAGAACCCGCAGTACATCGACCGGAACCACGCGGGCATCTTCATCATCTGGGATCGCCTCTTCGGCACCTTCGAGCCCGAGGTGGAGGCGCCGGTCTACGGCATCACGAAGCCGCTCGCGTCGTTCAACCCGGTGGTGGCGCAGTTCCGTGAGTTCGCCGACATCGCCCACGACGTGCGCGACGCGCGCTCCCTCCGCCAGGCGGTGCACGCGGTGGTCCGCGACCCAGGCGATTTGCGCAACTTCGATCTTCCGCAAGCGGCCGAATGAAGCGCCGCGCGTGACCGTGTACGATGCAGCGGTCATGCCGACGCC
>CAIOHM010000156.1 GCA_903858055.1 uncultured delta proteobacterium | reverse complement strand
CGGGACACGATCGTCCCGGCGTTGGCCAAGAGCGGTCTGTGGTCCATGGCCAAGCGCATCGCGGCGTTGCTCGAAGAAGAGCGCGAGCCGGCGCTGCGGCTCGTGGAGCTCGACGCCCTCGAGGCCCTCCGCGCGCCGAAGGATCTCGAGGCGGGCGTACGCTTCGTCGCAGGTTTGCCGGAGCCGGCAGGGGAGGCCTTGGAACGAGGAATTCGCCTCGGTTACGTGAAAGAGGGGGCCCTCGGCTGCGTGCGAAGCTTCGAGAAGAACGGGCGCATCATGACGCGCGCCGTCGGCACGATGAAACGCGGCCCCTGGCGCATCCTCGCGAAGGGCACGGCGGAGGAAGGTTCCGTTCCAAGCTTCGAGCTCGACGGCGAGCAGCGCATGCCCATGACGGCGACCGCCGACCGCCGCGACGTCTTTTACGCGACGCCGCCCGTGGTCGGCCAGGCGCAGCTCACGCTCAAGCCCGGCCCTGGATTCCGCGTCGAGGCGCTCTGGCTCGTGCCGGCCACGCAAGACCCGGCCCTCGCCAAGCGGGCGAAGAAGCCGGAGTCGCAGGATTCGTGCACGGAGGACGCGGTCTGCGCTAAGGCAGCGCCGGCGATGAACGAGGACCCGCCCGCCGGCGGCAATCCGCATCAGCATCGCGTCGATCCCGCCCGGAAGGCCGCCGCCGAAGGTGCGGCTCGCGCTCAAAAGCAGAAGAACGCTGCCGCGAGCGCCGCCACCGAGGCCCCACGCAAGGGCACCAAGGTCAAGACGCCCAAGAGCACGCGCCCCACCAGCGCCGACAAGAACGAGACGAAGCCGTGAACGAGAACGAAGGCACCGAGCACGAGAAGAAGAGCCAAGAGCCCGCGGAAGCGGTCGAGCACGTCGCCGCGCCGGCACCCACTGCCGCCGTCGTCGACCAGGCCGCGCTCGCCGAGAAGGTCGAAGCGCTCCTCGGCGAAAAAGACGACCTCGAGGCCCTCGCACGCGCCGAAGAGGCGAAGCTCGAAGCGCGCACCGGCGGCCGCGGGAAAGCGGCGCTCGAAGAGGCCGCGACGAAGCGTCTCGCGGAGATCGGGACGAAGAAGGCCAAGAAGCCCGAAGAGGTCGAAGCGGCGGAGGCTGCACGTCGCGCGGCCGTCTCCTCGGCGCTCGCGACGCCGGATCGCATGACCGATTTCGTCACGAAGCACCGCAAGACCCTCGGCATGGTCGCGGGCGCGGTCGCCGTCGGCCTCACGATCGTGGGCGGGCTCTCGTACGCCGCCGAGAAGAAGCGTGAGCGCGCCAGCGCCGAACTTGCCCAGGCATTCTCCGCGCTCGAGGCCCGCATCGTCACGCCGGAGCAAGCCAAGCTCAAGACCGAGGACGACCCGACCTCCGACGGCCCGACCTACGGCAGTGCAGACGAGCGCGCCGAGGCGACGGTCGCCAAGCTCGAGTCCGTCGAGAAGAACCACGGCGGCAGCGGCGCGGCGTTCATCGCCGAGCTCACGCGCGCATCGGTCCTCGCGGGCCAAGGGAAGTACGCCGAGGCCCTCGCGGTCTACCAGAGCGTGAAGAAGACCCCGCTTGGCAGGGCCGACATCGAAATCAGCCTCCGCGCCGCCGAGGGGATCGGTGCTGCCCACGAGGCCCTTGCGCTGCGTTCCCCGGAAAAGAAGAAGGAAGAGCTCGAGGCGGCCCTTGCATCCTACAAGGAGCTCATCGACTCGGACGCGCTCGGCTTCGCGGAGCTCGGCCAGTACCACACGGCCCGCGTGTACGAGCAACAGGGCGAGACGGAGAAGGCCAAAGAGCTCTACCAAGCGGTCTACAAGAAGGTGACCAAGCCCTCGGAAGATCGCCCGCTCGGCACCTACCTCGAAGCCGTCGTGACGCTCCGCCTGCAGGCGATCGACCCGACCTTCGAGCCGCCGCGCAAGTCCGCCATGGGCGGCACGAGCCAGCTCGACGAAGCTCAGATCAAGAAGCTCCTCGAAGAGCTCAAGAAGAACCCTGGGAAGGGTGGCCCTGTCGAGGGCGACGGTCACTGATGCGCCGCTCACGCCTCGGGGTCTTCGCGTGGATGGGGATCGCCGCAGCGGCCGGCGGCTGCTTCGGTCAAGAGGGCGTCGTCGGGCGCGTGCAGCCCGAAGTGCCGCTCTGGTACCGCCACGACGGCCACGCCCTCGAGGTCGCCTTTCGCGAGCAGCTCACGGCCCGGGAACGCTCCGAAAACCCGCCTTACGAAAAGGGGCAGCCCGCCTTCGACGCGATCGGTGGACGGGTGTTCGTCGGGTCATCGGACTCCGGTGTGTACGCCGTCGACGCTCGGAGCGGCTCGACCCTCTGGCGCTTTCAGGCGGCGGCCATGGTTCAGAGCGAAGTGCTGTTCGACGCGCCGCACGGGCTGGTGCTCGCGGGCGCGAATGACGGTGCGCTCTATGCCCTGAGCGCCGAGACGGGGGCTCTCCGTTGGCGCTTTCAAACCAGCGGTCCCATCGTGCGACGCGCCGTCGTCACAGGCGATCGCGTGCTCTTCACGAACGAGGCCGATCAGATCTTCTGCGTCGAACTCGCGAACGGCAAGCCCGTGTGGCAAAAGGCACGGCCGCCTGCCGCGGGCACGGAGATCGCGGGTCACGCCGGTGCGCTCCTCGTCGGCGACCGCGTCTATACGTCGTCTTCCGATGGCTTGGCGCTGGCATACGACGCCTATACGGGGCGCGAGAGCTGGGAGAGCATCGACCTCAACGCCGACGCGGACCTGGCGTCCGCGCGCGACGCGACGAAGTACCTCGACGCGGACGCGACGCCCGTCTCGATGCGTCTACCGGCCGGAAATACCGCCGTTTACTTCGCGGGCTATGGCGGCGGCGTCCAGGCCGTCGACGCCGTGGACGGACGACGCATTTGGAGCTTTTCGGCCGCCAAAGCGGTCTCGGACCTCGTGCTCTGGCGCGAGCCGGCCCATGCGCCGCGCGAAGGCGACGGCACGAGCGGGCCGGAGGTCCCCGAGCGTACGCTGCTCCTCGCCGTGAGCACCATCAGCGGCATCTGGGCGCTCGACCCGAAGAACGGCGAAGCGCGTTGGCACCTGAAGGCGCCGAACGGGGGCGTGACGGCGCCCACGGAGGTCGCGGGCGGTCTCCTGCTGGGCACGGGCCGCAACGGTCTCTTCTTCGTGTCGCCGCGCAACGGGAAGGTCATCGACGGGCTCGACGTGACCGATGGCTTCACGGCGCGTCCCGTG
>CAIOHM010000155.1 GCA_903858055.1 uncultured delta proteobacterium | reverse complement strand
GGGAGGCGTGAACACGGAAGGCGACGTCGCGCGCATCAAGCAAATCGCCGCGCTTTACCCCGGTCAGGTCGAGAGCCTCGTGGCGCTTGGCTCCGGCGGCTCCGACCGCAAGACCAACGTGCGCCTCGACTTCTTCTTCGTCCAATACTCGAAGAGCTCGGGCTACAACGTCGGCGTCAGCTACCCGACCCGCATCGGCGGGGAGGTCATCCAGTCGAACTTCGGGTACGACTTCATCGCGGAGACGGCGACCGCGTCGACCAACGTGGTGAACCAGCCCCTCCCGGGCCTCGACATCGCGAGCCGATCGGGCTGGGCGAAGGTCGCGAAGCAGGCGGCCGTCATCACGACGAACGGCACCGAGGCGAGCTTCGAGAACGGCGGCGAGCAGAACTTCACGGTCGCCAACGGCCTCACCTCGACGATCCAGCGCATCAAGTTCGGGACCGCGCTCACGGTGCTGCCGCGCTTCGACCCGGTGACGAAAGACCTCGAGATCAAGGTCGACGCCGACGTGAGCGACCTGACGCCGCCCGTACGAAGCACGCCGCTCCCGGGACGCCAAACCTCGCACCTCGTCACCATCGTTCGGATGAAGCTCGGCCAGAGTCTCGTGCTCTCGGGCATCCACACGCGCAGCGATCGCCGCTCCACGCAAGGTCTCCCGATCCTCAGCGAAATCCCCATCCTCGGCGGCCTCTTCGGCACCAACGGCAAAGAAACCGAGGAGATCGAGGGCGCGATCTTCATCATCCCAAGCGTCGTCGAGGCGCCTTCGCGCGGCGCGCTCGAACTCGTGCGGAGCGCGTGGGATCAGTACGACACCTTCGCGGGCAAGACCGAGGAGGTCGAGGCCTTCGCGCACACGCCCGAGACCCTCGCCCCGAGCGTCGAAGCGGAGAAGAAGCCAACCCCATGAGCGTACGCGTCGTCGTTCGGGGCGCCGACGGAGTCGCGCGCCGCATCGAGCTCGCAGGGTCGGGGCCGTTCATCGTCGGGCGGCACTCGTCGTCGCACGTTCACCTCGACGACGACCTCGCTTCGCGTCAGCACGTGCGCCTCGAAATCTTCGAGTCGGGCTTTCGCCTCACGGACACGTCGAGCAACGGCACGCGCGTCGGCGAGACGATCGTGAAGCAGAGCTACGCCGATCTCCCGTACGGCGCGCAGTTCGCGGTGGGAGCCTCGACCCTCCTCGTCGAGCGCCCGGGGCCGTCGCACTTTCCTCCGTCCCCGCCCGCAATGCCCGCAGAGCGACCGTCGCGCGCGGCGCCTGCGTCGCTGCCGGATCCCACGTCGCGAGGATCGGTGGCGCCCCCCTCCCACGCCGGCACCCTGCCGCTCCCGCCGCCGCCCGCGCCGCGGAGTGCGACCGCGCTCCCCTCCGTGGAGATGCGAACCGCGATGCCTGCCGCGCGCCCGTCGGTCCCGGCCCCGGTCTCGTCGCCTCGCATGGTGCCGCGCGAGGGCGGCCGCTTCGAAGGCGAGAGCGAGCTTCGTCGCCAGATTCACGCGACGCTCATCGAGAACCTCGACCTCGCCGCGCTCGAAGGCGGAGCCCTCGACGACCCGTCCATGCGGCCTCGCGTGCTCGCGGCGCTGCGCCGCATCGTGAAGCAGGTCGAAGAGCGCATTCCTGCATCGGTCGATCGCGATCGCCTCGTGGGGGATCTGGCCGACGAGGCGCTGGGCCTTGGGCCGCTCGAGCGCTTCCTCGCGGATCCCACCATCAGCGAGATCATGGTCGTCGACCCCGAGACCATCTTCGTCGAGCAAGGGGGCAAGCTTCAACGCACCGACGCGCGTTTCACCGATGACGATCGCGTGCGCGCCTGCATCGAGCGCATCGTCACGCCCCTCGGC
>CAIOHM010000154.1 GCA_903858055.1 uncultured delta proteobacterium | reverse complement strand
TGGGACACGCTCGACCCGCGCGCGGGCAACGGCGATCGCTTTACCGTTCCAGGTAATCTTGGCGCCCACTGGCCCGCGCGCGGGGTCTTCGGCATGCTCCAAGGCGGTGGCTGCGCGGTGCTCGCCCTCGAAGTGCTCCTTCCCGAAACGAAGCAGCCCATCGCGTTCGCGCTCCACTCGCTCCACGCGCGCGTGCGCGCCCGCTCGCTCGACGGTGACGGCGCGGAGACTCTGCTCGTCGGAGCTCCGCTGAGCTGCGACCCGTCGCTCAACGAGGAGCTTCATTACTGGCAGGCGACCGCGCTGCCGCACGCGAGGCGTGTGCACCTCGAGATCGCCGTCGCGCCGCACCTCTGGGGTCGCCCCAGCATCAACGGGCGCTTTCAGCTCGGCACGACCGAGGTCGTCACCCGCGACCGCGTCGAGCACATCGCGCTGCGCGTCGCGAGCATCGGCACCTTGCTCGGCCTCGCGGCGAGTGCCACCGTGCTCGCGCTTCTGCGCCGCGGCGCAGCGGGCGCCCTCGAGCTCGCGGTCTTCCTCGCGGTCCTCTCGCTCCGATCCATGGCCGGGCTCCAGGTCTTCGAGGCATGGTGGCCGCGGCCGATCGTCTACACGGTCTTGCTGACCATCGAGTACCTCGGGATGCCCCTCGGTCTCGCCGCGGGCGCGCGCTTTTTCGACGTGACCGTCGGGCTCCCGCGCGCCTCGCTCCGGTGGGTCTACGTGTCGTCCCTGCTCGTCGCCGCCGCGATCGTGGTCGGCCCCCAAGCGTACATGTCGGGGCCCGTCGCGAACTTCGCGAAGGTCCACACGATCACGATTGCCGCCTTCCTCGTGCCTCACGCGTTGCGCTGGCGCGACCCGACCGAGCGGCTCGCGACCTTTTCGATGCGCGCGGGCCTCGTGTCGCTCTTCCTCGGCGCGGTTCTCGACGTGCTCCGCAGCTGGTTCGTCTGGCGCGTACCCGAGGTCATGCCGATCGCCACGGTCCTCTTCGCTTTCTCGCAGGCGGTGCTCGTGTCGATGCGCCACGCCGCCGCCCTCACGACCGCCGAGCATCTGCTCGCGGAGGTCGACCACGCCAACGCCGAGCTCCGCGATCACGGCGTGCTCGTCGACGAGTTCCTGCAACATGCATCGGTCGAGCTCAGCGAACCCTCGTCCGCGGTCGTGGCGCTCGCGGAGGGAACCGCGGCCGCGCACGGGCGTCGTCTCGGCGACGAGCTCCGTCATGCGTTCGAGCTCATCGCCCAAAACGGGCGCCGCGTGACGTTTCTCGCGAGCGAGATCGGCGACATGAGCCGCGCCACGGACGTCGAGCCGGCGAGCGACCCACACGCGGTCGACGGCGAGCTCTTGGTGCGTCGCGCTGCGGAGACCGTGCGGCCGCTCCTGTCGCGCCGGCGCCTCGACTTGCGTGTCACGGTCGAGCAGGGGATTCCCGCCCTGTTCGGGGAGGTGTCGCGCGTCGAGCGCGCGGTGGCGAGCATGCTCAGCTACGCCGTGACCTACGCCGAGAGC
>CAIOHM010000153.1 GCA_903858055.1 uncultured delta proteobacterium | reverse complement strand
CCGATCTTAGAGATTCTGAAACGCTGCGATTTGGCAGAGGAGCGCAGTTGTTTGCATGGTGCACGTAGTTCACGTGCCGGCTTTGAGGAGCCCGCCGAGCTGCCGGCCGAAGTCGTCGAGGAGGCGCATGGCGTGCTCGTGCTGGTCGAGCGAGAGGTGGCGCCGGTCGCGCGCGCCGCGAAGCAAAAGCCGGAGCCGCGTGAGGGCCCGCTGCGCGTCGTAAAGGCGTCGCGTGCGGAGCGCGCCGGCCCGCGTGTAGCTCGCCTCCGTGACCGCCTCGACCGCGTCGAGCGCGGCCTCCACCGCGCGGTGTCCGAGGCTCCGGCGCGCGTCTGTTGGAAAAGAAGCCACGCGCGAGTCAATCCAGAGCCAGGCCTGGTAGCCGGTCTCGACGACGCACGGCGCGCTTGCCTGCGAATCCCCGTTGCCCATAGGCTCCGCGTGCCTGGGCAGGCAGCCCGCGTCAACCGTGGCGGCAGCTGGAACAACGACAATGCGTCGAACGTCCGCGCTGCGAATCGCAACAGGAACGATCCCTCGAACCGCAACAACAACCTCGGCTTTCGCTGCTCCCAATCGTCACCGCCCGATTGCGCGTCGTTCACGGACGTCGCGCCTGCGCTGAGACGAACCGCTGCCCAGGGCCGCCTCGCTTCGGTGAGCGGCGACCCCCTCGAGCCCCGCGCGTGTCACTCCGGTCAAGCGGCCGCGCGCGGGGTGATGAGGCCTTTCCCTCCGAACGTCATCCGTCGATCGTGCAGCGTCGCCGCGTTGCGCGCCTGCGCGCGGAGGAACCTCGAGGCGGCGGCTCGGGCACGCTCAGAGGTCGGTCGGGGTCAGCCCCGTGCTCTTCGCGATTCGGGCGAGCATGCGCGGTCCAATCTCTTCCGCGTCGTGGAACGCGAACACTACGTCGGGCCAGCCCTCCCGTGCGAGGGTGCGGTGACTGCCCGTCGTGCGCTTCACAAACCAGCCAAGGCGAAGCAGCGCCGCCAGCACTCGGCTCGCACGTGCCGAGCCCCAGGCGCTCATGCCGCGAGGAACGTCAGGTTCAAGAGCTCCGGCACGGCTTCGCCATGCTCGAGACGCTCGGCGAGCACGCGAAGTGCGAGAGCCTGAGTGCGGGCGATCGCGTCGGTGCGCGTGACCCCGTAGGTCATCACGCCGGCCAACGACTCGACCTCGCCGAGCCAGCGGCCGTCTTCCTCTTGCTCCAGCGCGATCGTCAACACCATGGGGAATCCCTCGACCCCGAAGCCTACGAGCCCGCACAGCCGTCGTCAAACCGCGTCGCGCGGGTCGAAGTCTTCGCGCGCCCGGCGGACCTCGACGCGGAGCTTGGCGTTTCGGTTCTCTGGCTCGCGGACGTGAGCACGCGGCCAGCCGAAGCTCCGGCGATGCGTTCCTCGGGGTCAAGCGGGCGGATTCTTGGAGCTCTCGTCGCGAGCGGCGACCCCCTCGAGCCCCGCGCGCGTCACTCCGGTCACGCGGCCGCGCGCGGGGTGATGAGGCCTGCGACCCAGGAAAAGACCGGGCGATGGTCAGGGCCGCACGCATGCTACAATCGGCGAGCTGCATTTGAGTCCGCGTCCTTTGCTGCGCCACGCACGGGCCGCGTCTCAGCTCGGCGCTGAGCTTGGGGTCGCGTTTGATTTCAGGAGGCCCGCGTGCGGTGCCTGGCTCCTGTTGCGAGGCGTGGAGCTGCACCTCGGCCCCGAACCCGCGATCCTCGTTCCTGATCTTGCGGGCTGGCGCGTGGACCGCGCGACCTTCGACGGCGAGGGCGCGTTCATCGACGTCGTCCCCGATTGGGTCTGCGAGGTGCTCTCGCCCGCCACGGCCGCGTTCGACCGCAGCCGCAAGGCGGACCTCTACGCGGAGCTTGGCGTCTCGTACCTCTGGCTCGTGGACGTGAGCACGCGGCGAATCGAAGCGTTTGGCCTGCTGGAAGGCAAGTGGCTGCGCCTTGGTGCCTACGGCCAAGCGGACGCGCGCATCGAGCCCTTCGACGCCGTGCCCCTCGAGGTGCCGGCGCTGTTCACCTTCCCGAACGAGCGCTGACGCGAAGCTCCCGCCGCTCGCGCTTGACGGGCCGCATGCCGCGGCCGAAGCTCGGCCCATGCGTTCTCTGGGGCAGTTCGTGCGGGTGGCTGGTGCTGTGTTCGTCGCGGGAGCGCTGGGCGGGTGTGTGCAGAGTGCAAGCACGCTCCCGGCGTGCGCCGCGCCGAAGGCCGTGGAGGCGGGCGGCCTCGCCATGAGCGCCGAGGTCGCGGGCACCGACGCCGTGGCGAGGAAAAAAGCGCTCGCGGAGGCGCTCGTCGAAGGGCTCGGGCCCGTGCTCGGCGTGGGCGTGCGGAGCAAGCTCGCGTTCACCGACGTGGCCGCGACGCGCAACGGCGTGACGAGCGAGTCGAGCACGACGAGCCAAGACGTGGAGGTCTCCTTCGGCGCGGCGAAGGTCAAAGACTACAGCGTGAGCTACTGCGGCTCGGCCACGGGCGGCACGCACGCGGAGGTTCGCCTCACGGGGCGCGAGCTCGCGCGCTTGAAGCGCATTTCCCGCGACGCCACGCTGCTCGTCGTGGGCTGCTCGAGCGAGGCCCAAGGCGCGTGCAGCGCCGATCTGCGCGACCGCGCCAAGAGCCTCGCGCAAGGGGCGGGGCTCGAGGTCGGCGAGGCGGTGCTCGTGCAAGGCGAGCCGCAGCTCGAAGACCTGCGCACGCGCGCCTTCACGGCGGGCACGAGCAAGGCCCTCGTGCTTCGCCTCGACGCGCCGACCGTCTACGAGGAAGCTCCCTACCGCGTGTGCCGTGCGCAGGTCGCGGCGACGCTCTTCGACATGGAAGAAGGCAAGGTGCTGAAGGTCGCCAAGCCCGCCGGCTTCGGCAACGACGGCGCCTTCAAGGGGCTCGTCTACGCCGACAAGGGCGCGCCGAAAGACGCCTGCTCGAAGGCCTTCCGCGAGGCGCTCGGGGCCGTGGAGCCCATGACCGCAGGCTGGCGCGTCGATTGAGGAGCGCGGCGTGCGCGCGCCCGCTCACTCCCACATGCCCGACGTAAACTCGGTGGCGACGTGGACCATGGGGATCACGCTCGCGCCCGTCACCCAGCCGAGCTCGTCGTAGCCAGCGCCGACGTCGACGGTCAGGAAGCGCTTCGCGCCGGTGCGGTACGACAGCCCCACGCCGGCTCCGGGGATTTGGGCCCACTTGCCGCTGCTGGTGCTCACCATGTGGGCGAAGAGCGTCGCCTGAGCGAACATGCGGAGGTCCTGCTGGCGATCGGCGAAGAAGACACGCGCGTGCGCGTCGGCCCCGAACGGGAACGGCACGAGCACGTCGCCGCCCGTCGAGAGGTAGTCCCCGAGGAGCACCTCGAACCCCAGGTGGAGGAGCATGGGGACCCCGAGGCCGAACCGCCCGTGCAGCCCGAGGAAGGTCTTGTGCGTCGGCGCGAGTGACAGGAGGCTGCCGTCGCTCGGGAGAGGCTCGGGGAGCGCGGGCGCGGGAGGATCGGCAGGCGCGGGGGCCGCGGCAGGGGAGGAGGTGGCCGGAGGCGTCTCGACCGGTGTACCCGACGCGGCGTTCGGGGCCGCGGGCGTCTCGGCGCGGGCGCGCGGGGCGAGGGCTACGATGAGCAGAGCGACGGACCAACGCATGGAGCGAGGGTCCGCCGGTCCGCGGCGGGGCGCAAGCTTCGAAGACCGTTCAGCCGGGGATGTCTTTGCGCGCGGCCTCGGCGAGCTGACCGGCGAGCTGCTTGATGAGATCGTCGCTCGGGCCCTCGACCATGATGCGGAGCTTCGGCTCGGTGCCGCTCCAGCGCACGAGGACGCGGCCCTCCGCGCCGAGCTTCTTCTTCACGCGCTCGCTCTCCTTCGCGAGGTTCGCCATGCTCTCGAGCGGGCGGCGCTCCTTGAGCGTGAGGTTCTCGAGGAGCTGCGGCACGCGCTGCATGGCGCTGCGCGCGAGCTCGCTGACGGGCTTGCCCGTGCGCACGAGGAGCGCGAGCACTTGCAGCGCGCCGACGATGCCGTCGCCGGTGCTTGCATGATCCAAGAACACGAGGTGACCCGACTGCTCGCCGCCGAGGTTCGCGCCGCGCTGACGCATGGCCTCGACCACGTAGCGATCGCCGACCGCCGTGCGCACGAGCTCGATGCCCTTGGCCTTGAGGGCGCGCTCGAGGCCCAAATTGCTCATGACCGTGGCGACGACGAGGTTGTGGCGCAGCTCGCCCGCGAGGCGCATTTTCTCGGCGCACATGGCCATGACGACGTCGCCGTCGATGACATGGCCGGTCTCGTCCACGAGGATCACGCGGTCCGCGTCGCCGTCGAGGGCGATGCCGAGGTGCGCGCCGCGCTTCACGACCTCCGCGCGGAGGTTGTCCGGGTGGAGCGCGCCGACGCCCGCGTTGATGTTGGTGCCGTTTGGCTTCACGCCGATGGCCGTGACCTTAGCCCCGAGCTCCTCGAAGACCATGGGCCCGACCTTGTAGGCGGCGCCGTGGGCGGCATCGACGACGATGCGGATGCCGTCGAGCGTGAGATCGCGCGGGAAGGTGCTCTTCGCGAAGACCACGTAGCGGCCCCGTGCGTCTTCGAGCTTCTCCGCGCGGCCGATGCTCGGGCCCGTGCGGCGCGCGCCGAGGCCCGCGGGGTTCCGCATGAGCTCTTCGATGGCGGCCTCGGTCTCGTCGGCGAGCTTGAAGCCGTCGGCGCCGAAGATCTTCACGCCGTTGTCGGCGAAGGGGTTGTGGCTCGCGCTGATGACGATGCCCGCGTCCGCGCGCTGCGAGACCGTCAGGTGCGCGATGGCCGGCGTGGGCACGGGGCCGCAGAGGATGACGCGCCCGCCCATCGAGGTGATGCCCGCGGCGATCGCGGTCTCGAGCATGTAGCCCGAAAGGCGCGTGTCTTTGCCGATGACGATGCGCGGCGCGTGGTTCTTGCCTTGGCCCACGAGGAACGTGACCGCGCGGCCGAGCGCGAGCGCCATTTCGGGCGTCATGGCGCCCTCGTTCGCGAGGCCGCGGATGCCGTCCGTGCCGAAGAGGTGCCGCTCGGGGGCCGCGGCCGGGGCCGCCTTGAGCTTCGTGGAGGAGGGCTTCTTGGCGGCGGGGGCGGCGGCGTTTTTGCGCGTGGGCATGGTCGAGGCTCGGCGTTCGTCGTGCGAGGGAGGAGCGTGCGGGCTTCCGACGCGCGAGGCGCGCCGTTCGTTCACGTCAGTCGCGGAAATTCTGGAACTGAAGCTCGATGTCGAGGTCCGCGGCGCGCAGCATTTGAATCGTCGCCTGGAGGTCGTCTTTGTTCTTGCCCGTGACGCGGACCTGGCTGTCTTGCATCGACGCCTGAACCTTGAGCTTCGCGTCCTTGATCTTGCCGACGATGACCTTGGCCTTGTCGCCCTCGATGCCCTCTTTGACCTTCACGACGATGCGCGTGGTCTTCCCCGTGGTCTCGGGCTTCTCGATCTCCAGGTATTTCAGGCTCACCTTGCGCTTGGCGAGCTTCTCTTGGAGCACCACGAGCGCGGCCTTCGCGCGCTCCTCCGAGTTCGCCTTCACGAGGAGGCCGTCTTTGTTCCTCTCGACCTCGGCCTCGGTCCCCTTGAAGTCGAAGCGCTGCTCGAGCTCCTTCGACGCTTGGTTCAGCGCGTTGTCGACTTCGTTCCACGGCACCTTCGAAACCACGTCAAAGCTGGGCATGGGTCCTCTCCAGAGCCCCCGCTCATAGCGCAATTGGCGGGTCGCGCGGGAGCCCGAGCAGCACCGCCCGCGCTTCGCCGACGAGGTAGAGGCTGCCGGTCACGAGCACCGTGCCCGAGGGCCCCGCGAGCGCGCGCGCACGCCCGAGGGCTTCTGCGACTCCGCTGCTCCGTTCCCCTGGAAAAAGGCGGCTCAGCTCTTCGCACGACGCCGGCGCACGGCCGGCCGGTTCCACGTAGACGCGGCGCCCGCCCACGCCCGCGAGGAGCTCCAGCGTCTGGCGGTAGTCTTTGTCGGCCATGGCCCCGAAGACGACCGCCGCCGGAGCGAGGCCCTCTTCGCGGAGGGTCGCGACGAGCGCGCGCATGCCGTCGACGTTGTGGGCGCCGTCGAGGAGCACGGGGCCGTGTGCGGTGGCGATCCGCTCGAAGCGGCCGGGCCACGTGGCCTCGCGCAGGCCGCGGGCGATGGCGTCTTCCGGCAGCCCCGCGAGCTTCGCGAGCGTGATGGCAACCTGTGCATTCTGCACCTGATGCGCGCCGCGGAGCCCGAGCGTGCTCGGGTGTGGGGCCGGGGTCTCGCGCGCTTCGACGATGCGTGCCCCACGCGCGGTGGCGACGGCGATCGCGGCTTCGCGCGCGGAGGCTTCGAGGGCGGGCCCGAGCACGAAGGGGCGCGTGGCCTTGGCGACGTGGGCTTTGTCGGCTGCGATTTCCGCGAGGGTATTTCCAAGGAACGCGCAGTGGTCGAGGCCGACCGAGACGAGCGCGCTCGCGGTTGGCGCCGGGATCACGTTCGTGGCGTCGAGGCGACCTCCGAGGCCGACCTCGACGATGGCGAGGTCGACGTGTGCTTCCCGAAACGCCAGAAACGCCGCGAGCATGGCCGCTTCGAAGAACGTGAGGGGTACACGCGTTCCGAGGGCGGCCTCGAGCGCGCGGGCGAGCGCTTCGTCGCCAAGCGGCTCGCCGTCCACGCGGATGCGTTCCGCAAAGCGGCTCAAGTGCGGCGAGGTCGTCATGCCGACGCGGAGCCCCGCGGCGCGCGCCATCGCTTCGAGCATCGCGCAGGTCGACCCCTTGCCGTTCGTGCCCGCGACGTGGAGCACCGGGAACGCCTGTTCGACGTGACCGTGCTCGGCGCAGGCGGCCTCCATCGCCGCGAGGCCCGGCTTCATGCCACCCGGCGCGAGGGCGTAGAGGCGCTGGAGCGCCGACGCGAGGCGCCCGGACCCCACGAGGCTCACGCGGACGCGACCTCTTTCGCCGTGTGGGTGCCGAAGTGCCCGAGGAGCACGGCGAACTCACGGCGCATCTCGGTGCGCGGCACGATGCGGTCGACGAGGCCGTGGTCGACGAGGAACTCGGCGCGCTGGAAGCCTTCGGGGAGCTTCTGGCGGATCGTGGTCTCGATGACGCGCGCGCCTGCAAAGCCGATGAGCGCCTTCGGCTCGGCGATGTTCACGTCGCCGAGGAACGCGAACGAGGCCGCGACGCCGCCCGTGGTCGGGTGGAGGAGCACGCTCAAGAAGGGAAGCCCCTTTGCGCGGTGGCGCTCTTGCGCCGAGACGGCCTTCGCCATCTGCATGAGCGAGAGGATGCCCTCTTGCATGCGCGCCCCGCCGGAGGCTTGGAGCAGCACGACGGGGAGGCGGTGATCCGCGGCGCGCTCGAAGAGGCGCGCGATCTTCTCGCCGACGACGGAGCCCATGGATCCGCCCATGAACGGGAAGAGGAACGCGCCGTAGGCGATGGGGCGACCCTCGAGGTGGGCGAGCCCGGTCTCGATGGCGTCGTTTGCGCCCGTGTTCTTCTGCGCCGCGGCGATGCGCTGCGGGTACGACTTGCCGTCGGTGAACTCGAGCGGATCGCTCGCGGAGAGGCGCGCGTCCCACTCCTCGAGCTTGCCCTCGTCGAGGAGCAAATCGCGCCAGCGCTTCGGCGCGAGCTTGTGGTGGTGGCCGCACTTCGGGCACACCTCGAAGTGCTGTGCGAAGACCTCGGCCTCGAGGGTCTCGTCGCAGCCCTCGCACTTGCGAAAGAGCCCTTCGCCGATGCTCTTCTTCTCTTTGGAGCCTTTGAGCGCGCGTTTTTCGGGCCAGGGCATCGTGGTGCTCGCGAGGTTTGGAGGGAGGGGCTCAGACCGCGACGGTCTTGAGCTCGGGGTCGACGAGGAGCGTGGGCTCGGTGAGCTCTTGCACCTCGCGCGCCGTGAGCCCCGGCGCCACCTCGCGGAGCACGAGCCCCTGCGCCGTGACGTCGATGACCGCGAGGTCCGTGATGATGCGGTGGACGACGGAGAGGCCCGTGAGCGGCAAGTTGCAGCTCTTCAGGATCTTCGCGCTGCCCTTGGCCGCGTGCTCCATGGTGACGACGACGCGCTTGGCGCGGGCGACGAGGTCCATCGCGCCGCCCATGCCCTTGACCATCTTGCCGGGGATCATCCAGTTGGCGAGGTCGCCCTGCTCGGAGACCTGCATCGCGCCGAGGATCGCGAGGTCGATGTGGCCGCCGCGGATCATCCCGAAGGAGTCCGAGCTCGAGAAGATCGCCGAGCCCGCGAGCATGGTCACGGTCTCCTTGCCCGCGTTGATGAGGTCCGCGTCTTCCGTGCCTGCGACCGGGTACGGGCCGATGCCGAGGAGTCCGTTCTCGCTCTGGAGGATGACCTCGATGCCCTTCGGGATGTAGTTTGCAACCAACGTGGGGATGCCGATGCCGAGGTTCACGTAGAACCCGTCGCGGAGCTCCTGCGCGGCGCGCATGGCGATCTGTTCACGGGTGAGCCCACGCGGCTGCTTCTGGTCTGCGCTCATGGTCCGTTCTCCTCAGGTCGCGTTCGCGGGGCGGGTGGTGCGGCGCTCGATGCGCTTCTGGAAGTTCGTGCCCACGACGACCGCGTGCACGTAGACGCCCGGCGTGTGGATGTGATCGGGGTCGAGCTGGCCCGGCTCCACGAGCTCTTCGACCTCGGCGACGGTGAACTTCGCGGCCGTGGCGGCCATCGGGTTGAAGTTCATTGCCGTGTGCCGGTAGACGAGGTTGCCGAAGCGATCGCCCTTCCACGCCTTCACGATGGCGACGTCGCCGGTGATGGCGCGCTCGAGCACGTAGGGGCGCCCCTCGAACTCGCGGACCTCTTTCTTCTCCGAGGCCTTCGCCACGGTGCCGTCGGCGGCGTAGCGGAGCGGCATGCCGCCCTCGCTGACGATCGTGCCCACGCCGGTGGGCGTGTAGAATGCAGGAATGCCCGCCCCGCCGGCGCGGAGGCGCTCAGCCAGCGTGCCTTGCGGGCAGAGCTCCACCTCGAGCTCGCCGCTGAGGTACTGGCGCTCGAACTCTTTGTTCTCGCCGACGTAGCTCGAGATCATTTTCACGATCTGGCGGTTGCGAAGGAGGATGCCGAGACCGAAGTCGTCGACGCCGCAGTTGTTGCTCACGAAGGTGAGCCCCTTCACGCCGAGGTCGCGAATGGCCTCGATGCAGTGCTCGGGAATGCCGCAGAGGCCGAAGCCTCCGGCGAGCACCGTCGCGTTGTCGCTGAGCTTGCCTTCGAGTGCGGCACGCGCACTCTGCACGACCTTGTTCATGGGGCCGCTCTTACGCCCGGCGAAGCGAAATGGCCAGCGCCGAGAGCGACCGAACCGCGAGGAAATTCCCGTGCTGCGTACGAGATTACGCAGGTGCAGCAAATGGTCGGGTTTTGCCGCGCTGCGCCGTCTCGCGGCGCCGCGTTCACGCCTTCGGGAGCGGGAGGCCCTTCCAGCGCTTCGGGAGGTTCGTGAGGAGCGCCACCACGGCGGAGAGCTTCGCGCCGACGCCTGCGCCCGGGCGACGGAGCTCGAGGAGCGCGCGGGCGATGACCTCGAGGGCCGCGCCGTAGGGCATCCACCAGAGCTCGCGCGGGGCCTTGTTGCGGTCGACGAGGACCGCGCGCGGGCGCGTGAGGTGATCGAGCGCGAAGTGGCTGTTCGTGACGCCGGTGCCGGTCTCGCCGACGCCGGTCCACGGCAGGAGCGGGATGGCGCCCGTGAAGCTGTGGTTGTTGACGGTGACGACGCCCGTACGGAGCTTCGCAGCCATGCGCTCGGCGGCACGCTCGTCGCGCGTCCAAATGCTGCCCGTGAGGCCGTAGCGGCAGTCGTTCGCCTTGGCGATGGCCTCTTCGTCGGAGGCGACCACCATGACCGGGAGCAGCGGCCCGAAGCTCTCTTCGCGCACGGCGGCGCAGTCGTCGTTCGTCACGCGCAAGACGGTGGGTGTAAAGTACAAGCCTTCCGCGGCGCCGCCCGTGAGCACCTCGGCGCCCTTCGCGACCGCCTCTTCGCAGTGCCGACGGACGATGGCGAGCTGGGCCTCCGTGGTGAGCGTGCCCATGTCCGCGCGCGGCGTGAGGCTCTTCACGGTGGCGACGAGCTTGTCGAGGAACGGCTTCGCGACGGCCTCGTGCACGTAGACGCGCTCGATGGCGGCGCAGTTTTGTCCGGCGTTCGTGAACGCGCCCCAGGCGATGCCCGAAGCGGCGCGATCGAGATCGGCATCCGCACGGACAATGGCGGCGTCTTTTCCGCCGAGCTCGAGCGAGCAGGGCACGAAGCGCTCGGCGCACGCGACGGAGACTTTGCGCCCCGCCGCGACGCTGCCCGTGAACGCGACGAGGTCCACGCGTGCCGCCACGAGCCCCGCGCCGACGTCGCGGCCGCCTTGCACGGTGGCGAAGAGGCCGTCGGGCAAGAGACCTTGGAAGCACTCGCCGATGACGGCGCCGACGCGCGGCGTGACCTCGGACGGCTTGAAGACGACGGCGTTGCCCGCGAGGAGCGCCGGGACGATGGTGCGCAGCGGCAGCGCGAGCGGGTAATTCCAGGGCATGATCACCGCGACGACGCCGCGGGGCACGCGCGTGATCCACGCCTCCTTCTTCGGGTACGCGGTGGCGTCGAGGGCGACGGGCTCGTCTTCGAGCCAAGGCCCCACGTGCTTGCACCACGCCTCGACGACATCCGCGCTCGCGAGCACCTCGGCGAGGAGCGCTTCGACCTCGGGCTTGCCGGTCTCGAGGGAAATGAGGCGCGCGAGCTCGGTGCCGCGGTCGAGGAGGCGGCCCTTGAACGCTTGCATCGCCTCGATGCGCGCTTCGAGTGTGCGCGCGGCCCAGAGCGCTTGCGCGGCATGGGCGCCTGCGACGATGGCGTCGAGGTCGCTCGCCGCGGTGGCACGCACCGGGGGGAGCGCGGAGCCGTCACGTGGGCTCGTGAACGGGAAAACGCTGGCTTCCGTGCTCATGGCGTAGGCTCTCGATCAGTTGAACGTGGGGTCGGTCTGGCTCGCGCGGCCAAGCGCACGCTCGAAGTCCGGGGTGCTTCCGCGCACCTTCACGAAGATGCTCTCCGCGCGCGCGTCGAGGGCCTTCGCCTCGCTCTCGGCGGCGAGGTCGATCGTGAGCACGCTCTGGGAGCGCAGGATGTCGGCGAAGACACGGCAGCTCTTCGCGAGCTCGATGTCGTTGCCAATGCCCTCGAAGACCTCGATCGAGCTGCGCAGGTGCGCGCGGGCCTCTTCCAGTTCGTTGCCGCCGGCGCTTCCCTGAGCGAGCGTCTCGCCGAGCGTGCGCAGCGCGATGCCTTCTTGCACGCGGCCGCCCACTTCGCGGAAGAGCTCGACCGAGCGGCCGATGGATTCGCGCGCCTTGGTGCTCTCGCCGCGCGCCAGGAACGCCTTGCCGAGGCCGCGCAGTGCCTCCGCGAGCGAGAGCTTGTCGCCGAGCTCGTCCGCGAGGGACTCCGCTTGCTTGAGGGTCTCGATGGCCTTCGCGTCGTCGCCGAGGCGGTGGTGCACGTAGCCGAGGTTCGTGAGCACCATCGCGATGCGGTTTCGGTTTCCCGTCTCCTTCGCGACGGCGAGCGCCTCTTCGAAGAGGTCGCGGGCGCGCGCGTCGTCTTTTTGATCCTGCGCGAGCGTGCCGAGGTTGTTGAGCGTGACCGAGAGGCCGACGAGATCGCCGATCT
>CAIOHM010000152.1 GCA_903858055.1 uncultured delta proteobacterium | reverse complement strand
GTGACGTCCTGACTCGTGATGACGGCTGCGGTCTTGTTGATGATGCCTTCGGCGAGGCGGCCCATATGGGCAAATGTCGGGGCGAGATCCTCAGGGACGGCGGTGTTGGGGTAGCGCAGGCGCGCCTGCTTCGCGACGTGACGAGCGAGCAGTCCGAGGTCGCGCGGCTCAAAGACGCAGTCCAAGCCGCCGAGCGCGCCGCGATCCTCGCGCGCCAGCAGGCGGACGCCGTGAGCACCGGCCACGACACGGCTCGCGCCATCTTCGAGCGTGCCGGTGCGGCGATCGCGATGCTCGAAGCTCGCCGCGAACAGCTCCACGAACACGAGCAAAAGGCGGTGCAGAAAGAGTCGCAAGCGCGTGACCTGCGTCGCCAGATCGACGAACTGCGCTCGCAGCTCGCGCGTTACGCCGAGGCGCTCGAGGAAGATCTCTCGAGCGGCCGAGAGCGTGTCGCGACGCGCACGCGCGAAGGGGTTGGCTACGAGAAGAGCTTTGGTGAGCTGATGCAAACGCTCATCACGCACCTCAAGGCGAAGCCCGAGGTCCGTGACCTGCTCGCCGAAGTCATTCAGAGCGCGAGCCTCCAGGCGCCCGCGCAGCGCGGCGTCGAGTCCCATGGGTGAGGGCGTTCGGCCCGTCGTTCCGACCGTGCCCGTGGCCGTGCTCGAAGCGGCGCTGCAGGGACGTGCGACGGCGGAGACGATCGGGCGCGTGCTCGGCGGCGCGCTCGTGGATCCCCTCGACGAGCATGCCTCGGCGGCGCACGCGATGGCGACCCTCTCGGCGGGGCTCGACGAGTTTGGTTTCGGCGGGGCGAGCTGCGGCACGCGCGGCGCGCTGTTCGCCGTGAACCTCGCGGGGCCAAGCTTTCGCCTCGGCGCGCTCGCGGAGTCGTTCGTCGCTTCGGTGCTCGGCGCGGCGTGCGGTCGTGAGGTGGGCGCGCTCGCCTTCGCGGACGGGGACGGCGGCTGGTCCGTGGCCGTGCTCGACCCGGGTGTCGCGGCGTTCCTGCGCGCGCGCCACGTGCAGTCGCTGGAGCGCGCGGTCGAGCTTCTGGCGACCCCGGGGGCCGCGTGAGCGAGGGCGCGGTCTCGGTCCTCGTCACGCTGCTCGATCGCGTCCGCGAGCGGAGCCGTTCCACGTGGCCGGCGCTCGTCGAGGCGCACCACGACGACGAGGCCCTGGGTCACGCGGCCTTCGCGGGCCTCGACGAGAGCGAGGGCGCGTCCTCGGCGTACGACGACGACGTCATCGAGTCGTCGCCGCGGATCAAGATCCTCGAGCCCGAGGCATCGGAGCCCGCCGCGTTGGCAACGCATATCGCGGAGCCGCCCGCGCCCGCCGACGAAGCCTTCGCGGAGGAGGGCGACGCGCCGGTCTTGGAGCTCTTGGGGGAGCGTCCGCTCGGTGACGTGGCCGAGGCGGAGGTCGCGGCGTCGATGCCGCTGCTCGAGCACGTCACGGTCGGCGAGCTCGTGAGCGCGTCGCTGGCGCTTCGGCCCCGCGCCGACGCTTGGTGAAGCGCTCCGTTCGTTTGCGGTGGTCCGCGCGGCCAAGGCGGGCGACACTCCGAGAACCGGACGCCCAAGCCCGGAGCCCAAGCTCATGGACCCCAACGCCTCTCGCCGCCTCGAAGTCTTCTCCCTCTGGCTCAAGACGCTCCCCTCGGACGTCCGCGCCATGGCTGCGTTGCTCACGCCGCGCGAGCCCGAGCCCGTGCGCGTGTACGTCGCTTCGGCGCTCACGTACCTCACGCGCAACCTCGACCTCATCCCCGACGGCATCGAGGGCATCGGCTACCTCGACGACGCGTTCGTCATCCGCACGGCGTCGGCGCTGGCCGTCGAGCAGTTCGGCGTGGGCTCGCCTTCGGCGCTGCGTCGCCTCGCGCAAGACAACGACGTCGTGAAGGCGTTCCTCGGCCCGGAATACGCGCGCTTCCGCACGTACGTGACCGGTCTCCGCGACTACGTCTCGAAGGGGCGCACGGCCGTGCAGGTCGCCGCGAACGAGGAGCTCTCGAAGGGCATCGCCGCGGAAGCCGTGGAGTGGTGCGGCGAGTACAAAGAGAGCCCGCTCAAGAAGGACCCCGCGGAGCTCGAGCGCCTCGGCAACTTCCTTCGTTCGAAGCTCTCACTCGTGCGCGGCTGAACGCGCGCCTCGACGGCTTCGGCGCGCGAGGGTCGCGAGCGCGAGGCCCAGGGCTGCGAGGGCTTCCGCGGTGGCCGAGCTCGGCGCGCCCGGGTTCATCGCGCAACCGATGCCGGCGTCGTCTTCACCTGCTGCGCCTGGGGGCGTCGCGGGCGGCGCGGTCTCTCCGGCATCGCCCGTGCTTGCGTCACCTTCGAGCGCACCCGCGTCGGCCGCGGCGTCGAACGGGGTTGCGCTGCCGTCGCTCGGGGCGGAGGCATCGCGTGCCGCGCCGGCATCGGTGGGCGCGCCTGCGTCCCTTACGCCTGCGTCCGTGCGAACACCGCGCACGCAACGCCCGCCGACCGCGAAGCCTTCCGTCGGAGATTGCGCGAGGCGCGCGAGCGTCATGGGTCCCGCCACACCGTCCTCGTCGATGCGATCGTTGGGTCGGTTGTCGTTCCAAAGGCGCTGAAACGCGAGGACGCTCTGATTCCGCAGGTCGACGCCAGGACCCTCGAAGTGCACCGGGTCACTCGTCGGGAGCGGGTACACGAAGCCTGCATTCTGCAACGAAGTAGCCGCGGCGCCGTACTCGTCGACGTCGATCGCCTTGCCGGTCTCGTGGTTCGACGACCCCGGATCGGCGGCGACGGGGCAGCCGCGGTAGAGCAGGTATTGCTCGCTGATCGTGCGGAGCGCCGAGTTGATCGTCAGACGCCGCGTGGCGGCCACGCGCAAGAGAGCCGTGCGTGCAGCGGGGCTCAGCACCAAGTGCACGCGCGGGTGCGAGGGGACCAAGTTGGGGTGGCTGACGGGCACGAGCTGTCCGTCGAGGAGACAGAGGAGCTCGTCGAGGATCTGGTTCGAGAGCGCCTCGGCGCCCGCCGTCGAGCATCCGTTCGAATTGGCGAGCGTCGCGAGCGAGAGCGCCGCGGAGGTGTGCCCGTACGTGGTGGGCTCGTGAATCTCCGCGCAGCCGTCGTCATGGGCCGGCGGGCCCGAGGCGCAGCCGATGGCGCCGATCGAAGCGATCGCGAGGGTCAATCCGGCGAGGCGGGTTCGCATGAAGCGCACGCTAGGTCGGCAATTTGGCGCGCGGCGAGCCTCACGAGGGCGCCCCCTCCCGTTTTCCGCTCCGGCTGCTAGGGTGCCACCGTGCCTGTTGCGCTCCGGTCCTTGCTCTTCGCGCTGACGTGCGCCGCCTACGCGGTGGGGACGTTCGTCTTCGCGCTGCGTGACCGCGGCGAGAAGGGTCACGTGCCCGCGCCGCGTTACGCGCCGTGGGTGTTGCTCCTTGGCTGCCTGACGCACGGGGCGTTGCTCGTGGACGCCCTTTGGGCCTCGCACAACCTCAGCGCGCGGGCGCTCTCGGCGATCGGCCTGCTGCTCGCGGCGCTCTTCCTCGGCGTGCGCCAGTGGAACGCCCGCACGGACTGGCTCGCGAGCGTGGTGTTGCCCGCGGCGACTCTCCTCGTCGTCATTGGCGAAGCGATGCCCGTTCCGCTCCGCGACGGCGGGCCGCCCGTCGCGCACTCGCTCCAGCTGGCGCTCCACGTCGCCGCGAACATCGTCGGCGAGGCGCTGCTGCTCTTCGCGGGCGCGAGCGCGGGGGCCTACCTCGTCGCGGACAAGCGGCTCAAGCAAAAGGCTCGGCAGCCCGTCACCGCGGCGCTCCCCTCGCTCGGCGCGCTCGATCGGGCGGGTCACCACCTGACGGTCGCGGGCTTCGTGCTCCTCACCGTAGGCCTCGCGCTCGCACCCGCGGGAGGTCTCACCTTCGCGGGTTCGTCGTCGGCGCGGCTTCGGACCCTCTTCGGCCTCCTCTCGTGGGCGCTCTTGGCCACCGTGCTTGCGGCGCGCACGTTTGCAGGGTGGCGCGGTCGTAGGAGCGCGCTCGGCACACTCTCGGGCGTGGCCGTCGCCACCTTCGTGGTCGCCGCGTACGCCGTGCGCAGCTTGGCGCTCGGAGGGTCTCCATGATCGCCGTCCTCGGCCTCTCGCACCGCACGGCCCCCATCGAGGTTCGCGAACGTTACGCCCTCGCGGAGGAGGCGCAGGAGTCCCTCGCGCGGACCCTCGTCGCGAACGGTCACGCGGAGGGTGTGCTCGTCCTTTCCACGTGCAACCGCACCGAGGTCTTCGTGAGCGCCAAGGGCGCGTCGCCCGACGTCGAGGTGCTGCGGCGCATGCTCGTGCGCGAGGCCACCGGCGCCGAGAGCGACGACGTTCGTGCGTTCTACCACCACGAGGGCGACGCGGCCGTGGGGCACCTCTTTCGTGTGGCGGCGTCGCTCGACTCGCTCGTCGTCGGCGAGCCGCAAATCCTTGGTCAGCTGAAGGACGCGCACGATCGCGCCGAGCGCTTCGGCACGCTGCAGGGGGTGCTCCGCGGCGCGCTCCGGCACGCGTTTCAGTGCGCCAAGCGCGTGCGCACCGAGACCGGCATCGGCGCGGGGCTCGTGAGCGTGAGCAGCGTGGCCGTCGAGCTTGCCCAACGCATCTTCGGTGATCTCGGGACCGTGCGCGTGCTGCTCCTCGGCGCCGGCGAGATG
>CAIOHM010000151.1 GCA_903858055.1 uncultured delta proteobacterium | reverse complement strand
GGCATCGGCATCCACGAGGGCAACGTGATGATGGGCACCATCGGCGAGGCCGAGCGCTTCGAAGTCACGGTCATCTCGGACGCGGTCAACGTCGCCGCGCGCCTCGAGTCGCTAACGAAGCAGCTCGGCTGCACGAGCCTCGTCTCCGGCGCGGTGTTTCACGCGCTCCCGAGCGAGCTCCGCGACCACACGCGCCGGCTCGGGCGCTTCGTCGTGAAGGGCAAGGTAGGGGCCGTCGAGCTCTTCGAGTGCTACGCGAGCGACCCCGATGCGCTGCGAAGCGCCAAGGACGCCTCACGCGAGCGCTGGAACGAGATGCTTGCACTCTACACTTCAGGAAACGTCGAGAGCGCGACCGCGATCGCGGGAGACATCCGCGATGCGTGCCCGGAAGACGGCCCCGCGAACTGGTGGTTCATGCTCCTCGTGCAGGAGGCCTCGAGCGAGGACGGCGACGTGCCCTCGAACGGGGGGGTCGTGCTCCTCGACGCGAAGTAGGCGGGTTCGCGTGCTGCAGGGGCACTCACCCGCTCGCAGGGTGATGAAGAGAGTCTCATCGCCCCAATCATCCGTCGTCGTGCTGCAAATACTCCGAGTATTCCTGCAGCCGCATCCCGTCGCTCTGGACCGTTCGCTCTTTTATTTGCCGCCCGCTAGCTGCGCCAAAGCCGCGCGCGGTGCTCCGACACCCAGCCGCTCGCGCGACCGGACGCTCCGTCCACCGGCGCCTTCGCCTTGCGATCGGAGCGCGCCTTCTCGACAGCGAGCGCGATGGCGACCGCCTCTTCGTCTTCGGCCGCGAAGCTCGCGGGTGCGAGCACGGACTCTTTCTCGCGCTCGAGGAAGCCCGTGTCGTACTCGCCGGCGACGAACTTCGGGTGCTGGAAGAGCTGCTCGTGGAACGCGAGGTTCGTCTTGATGCCCGTGACGACGTACTCGGCGAGCGCGCGACGCATTCGCTGCACCGCCTCCGTGCGCGTGGGGGCCCACACGCAGAGCTTCGAGATGAGCGGGTCGTAGAAGCTCGAGATCGTGCAGCCTGCGTAGGCGCCGGAGTCGTCGCGAACGCCAGGGCCCGAGGGCGTGCGGAGCTCTTGGATCGTGCCCGGCGAAGGCAAGTAGCCCGTCGACGGATCCTCCGCGTAGATGCGGCACTGGATGGCCGCGCCGCGGCGGACGATCTCCTCCTGCTTCCAGGGGAGCGGGTGGCCCGCGGCGACGTCGAACATCGCACGGACGAGGTCGAGCCCCGTGATGAGCTCCGTGACCGGGTGCTCCACCTGGAGGCGCGTGTTCATCTCGAGGAAGTAAAAGTTCCCGTCGGGCGCAAGGAGGAACTCGAAGGTGCCCGCGCTGTAGTAGCCGACGGCCTTCGCGCCCTTCACCGCGATGGCGCCCATGCGCTCGATGAGCTCGTGCGAAGCCGCCGGGGAAGGCGTCTCTTCGACGACCTTCTGGTTGCGCCGCTGAATCGAGCAGTCGCGCTCGAAGACGTGGACCACGTTCCCGTGGCGGTCGCCCATGACCTGAATTTCCACGTGGCGCGGGGAGAGGATCGCCTTCTCGAGGTAGACCGTGTCGTCGCCGAAGAACTTCTTCGCTTCGCTGTGGGCGCGCTCCCACGCGTTCGCCATTTCGCCGGGCTCGTGCACGAGCCGCATGCCCTTGCCGCCGCCACCCGAGGCCGCCTTCAGCATGATCGGGTAGCCGATGCGCTCGGCTGCCGCCGTGGCCTCGTCGACCGTGGTGGCGTAGGCACCGGGGACGATGGGGACACCCGCCGCGCCCATGACCTCGCGGGCGGCGGTCTTCGAGCCCATCGCGCGCATGGCCGACGCGGGCGGACCCACGAAGGTGATGCCGGCTTCGTCGCAGGC
>CAIOHM010000150.1 GCA_903858055.1 uncultured delta proteobacterium | reverse complement strand
GCTCGTGGAGGAGCACGTGCCTTGCGCGGTGAGCGAGCCAGTCACGGGCACGGCGGGGCTGTGGCAGAAGGTGCACGCCACGTTGTTCGTGCTCGTGGCGGCGACGTTCTTGAGCGGCTCGTCGAAGACCGGCTGGAGCGTCGTGCTGAACTTCACGGGGGCCGGTGCGCCGGTCGCGCCCGTAGGCCCCGCCGCGCCCGTGGCTCCGGTGGCTCCGGTGGCACCGGTGCTGCCCGTCGCGCCCGCCGCGCCCGTGCTGCCCGTGGCCCCCGCGGCGCCGGTGGCTCCCGCCGCACCGGTGGCTCCTGCCGCACCGGTCGCGCCGGTCACGCCGCTGCACACGTAGAAGGTCTGGCTCGAGGCCTCCTCGGCCGCTTCCATGGAGCCGTTGCCGTTCGTATCCGTGTAGAGTACAACCTTCGTGCCGCCGTTCGCGCAGTTCGCGCCGGCCGGCTCGGCGGTCACGTTCGTGCGTGGCCCGCCGCCGGTGGCGCCCGTGGCTCCGGTAGCGCCGAGGGCGACCCAGCTGCCCTGGCTGCAAATGGCCAGGGATTTCTCTGCCACGGCGAAGGCGACCTCGGCCTCGTGGGCGGCGTCGCAGGCGGGCCGCTCGGCGAGCGAGCCGTAGCGCACGACCGCGTTCTCGGTCTTCGTCTCCGAGGAGCACGAGGCGACGGCGGCGGCGAGGAGGGCGAGCGAGAGCGGGCGGTGCGTGAGGGTCATCGTGGGTTCACCGAGGGGCGGGGCTCGCACGAGACGTGCGAAGCTCAGCCGCGAGTAGACGGGCTCCCGCGCTCCGGCGTCAAGGGTGAACGGGCCTAGGCGCGGGTGTGTGGTACGATCGCGCCATGGACGCATTCGCCGCTCGGGTTGCGGAGAGGATCGCGCGCGCAAACGAGCGCGCGTCGCGGCTTCGCGCGGCCGTTCCTGGGCTCGCGGTCGAGCTCGCCCGCCGCGGGGCGACGCGTGTCGTGCTCGTCGGGTCGCTCGCGCGCGCGGACGTGTACAACGAAGACACGGACGTGGACCTCGTGGTGTGGGGGCTCTCGCTCGGCGAAGCGTACGAAGCGGGCGTCGACTTCGGTAAGGCCCTGGACGCGCGCGCCTTGCGTGAGGTCTTGAGCTTCCGCCGCTTCGCGCGCCACTCCTACGACGCGGAGCCGGACGCGAAGCGCCTCGTGCTCTTCGCGCGGAGTTTCCCTCGGCGATCGGTCGACGCCTGCTTGGCGGCGCGCTCGCGTTGGGCGGTGTCGCGGTCGCGGCGCTCGGGCCGCCCCACGTCGGTGCTTCGTCAGTTGCCCGTGCAGGTCGAGGCGGCGCTCACGCACTTGTCGGCCACGCAGGCGAGGCCCGCCGCGCAGTCGACGAACGTGAAGTCGCCGCCGCTCTGCTGGGCGCCGCAGGCTTCGCCCGCCTTCGCCTTGGTGCTCTTGCCGGTGAACTTCACGCAGGTCTTCGTGGTGGCCGAGCACGCGAACCCGCCGAAGAGGTCGCACTCGCTCGAGCTCGTGCACGCGCCGGACTGCTTGCGGGCCACGCAGAGCTTCGTCGTCGCGTCGCAAATGGAGCCGCGGCACTGCTTCGTGGCGCAGCTCTCGCCGACGCCCGCGACCACGCTCGTGCACTTCCCGGCGACGCACTGGAGGCCGAAGAAGGTGGCGCACTCGTTCGAGCTCGCGCAGCTCTCGCCGCCGTACTTCTGGCTATCGTTCGTGCAGACGCCGTTCTCGCAAGGGCCGTCGGCGCATTGGCGGGTCGAGTCCGATTCCACGCAGGCGCTGCCCGTGGGGATCGACGTGACGCAGGTGCCGCACTCGCCGTTGCGGTCGCTGCACGCCCCCGTGGCGCACTGGAGGTCCGAGAGGCACTCGCGGCCCGCGGCGCGCGAGCCCTTCGGCATGGGGACTTCGGGGTTCGCTTCGCACGAGGCCGTCTCGAGCGTGCGCACGATCGCCGCGGTGTCGACGGTGCCGATGTCGGGCAACGCGAGGTCGTAAGCCAGCTCCGCGTTGCCGTCCGCGCGCCCGGCGTCCGAGCAGATTTCGAGGAACGACTTGTCGAACTCGCTCAACACGAAGCCGTCGACCGTGGCCGCGGGGCCGCCTGCGCTGCCGAAGTCGACGAAGCAGCGCGAGAGGCGCGCGCAGCTGCTCGCCACGTAGTCGCCCGCCGCGCCGGAGGAGCCGCCGCTGCTGCTGCTGCCGCTCGAGCAAGCGGAGAGGGCGGTGCCCGTGAGGAGGAGGGCCGAGAGGAGAGCGGAGAGCGGGCGTGCGTTCATGGGGCGCACTCTCGCCGCGACCGCGCCGCGGGGCAAGTTCGGTGTCGGGCGGTGCGGGGTTGCGGGGCGATGCGGAGCCGCGGCCGACGTCGAGCTCGTCGACGACCCTCGCGGAGGTACGCATGCTTCCCAAGCACCCGAGGAGCGCTTCGCCACCCCGCTGCGCAAGGCGCGCGCCCGTTGATTCGCTACACGAAGCGCGTGAGGAGGGGCGGCGCGTGCCAAAGCTCATGCTCCTCGAGTGCGTGGAGCACGTGGCGCGGTGGATCGCGCCGGCGACCGTGGGAGATTACGAGCTCGGCCTGCCCACGGCGCACT
>CAIOHM010000149.1 GCA_903858055.1 uncultured delta proteobacterium | reverse complement strand
CCCGTCCACAAGAAGCCCGCGCAGAAGGTGCAAGAGAAGACCTTCTTCTTTCGCCTCGCGAAGTACCAAGAGGAGCTTCTTGCACTCTACAAGGACAGGCCCGAGTTCATCGAGCCCTCCACGCGTCGCAACGAGGTCGTGAGCTTCGTGAGCGGCGGTCTGCGTGACCTTTCGGTCTCGCGTACGAGCTTTTCCTGGGGCATCCCCGTGCCGGGCCACGACCGCCACGTCATGTACGTGTGGTTCGACGCGCTCGCGAACTACCTGAGCGCGCTCGGCGGCGAGAAGGGCGCGCTCGGGCGCTTCTGGGCCCCGAACGCCAAGGTGGTGCACCTCGTCGGCAAGGACATCCTCCGCTTCCACGCCGTCTACTGGCCCGCGTTTCTCCTCGCCGCCGGATACACGCACGAGCAGCTCCCGAGCACGATCTTCGCGCACGGCTTCCTGACCATCGACGGTCAGAAGATGAGCAAGTCGCTGCGCAACGCGGTCGATCCCATCCGCCTCGCGCACGAGGTCGGCCGCGACGCGCTCCGCTGGTACCTCCTCCGAAGCATCGCTTTCGGCCAAGACGGCGACTTCTCCCACGAGGCGCTCCTCACGCGCCGCGACGTGGACCTCGGCAAGAACATCGGCAACCTGCTCTCGCGCACGCTCGGTCTCTGCACGAAGTTCTTCGAGGGCAAGACCCCGCCCCACCACGGCAACACGCCGCTCGAAGACGAGCTCGAGGCCGCCGTCGCCAAGGAGATCGCCACGGCCGAAAAGGCATGGCGCGACCTCGACCCCACGCGCGCGCTCGAAGCCACCGCCGCCGTGGGTCAGCTCGCGAACCAGTACGTCGATCGCGCCGCGCCTTGGTCGACCGCCAAGCAAGGCGACATGGTCCGCACCGCGACGATCCTCGCGGCGCTCCTCTCGGTACTCGAGCGCCTCTCGGTGCTCCTCTCACCGGTGTGTCCCGGCCTCTCCGCCGAGATGCGCGTGCAGCTCGGCCTCGCCCCGCTCGCGCCGAAGCCCGAGGAGAACCGCTGGCCCCACGTCGCCCCGCGCCGCGCCGCCGGTGAGCCCCTGAACCCGCGCGGCCCCCTCGTTCCCGTCCTCGACGAAGCCGCGAAGAAAGCACTCCTCGAGAAGCTCATGCCCCCGCGCGAAGAAGCCCCCATGACCACCGAAGCCCAAGCCCCCGCCGCTGCTCCTGCTGCCCCCGCTGCCCCTGCCGAGGCGCTCCCCGCCATCGCCTACGACGACTTCGCGAAGGTCGATCTCCGCGCCGGGCTCGTGACGACCGCCGAGCGCGTGCCGAAGAAGGACAAGCTCTTGAAGCTGAGCGTCGACGTCGGCGAGGCCGAGCCCCGCGGCATCGTCGCGGGCCTCGCGCTCACGTTCAAGCCCGAGGACCTCGTCGGCCGCCGCGTCGTCGTCGTCGCGAACCTCGCGCCGCGCGACTTTGGCAAGGGCCTCGTCTCGCACGGCATGCTCCTCGCTTCCGGGCCGAGCGAAGACCTGCGCCTGGCCACGGTGCCAGAAGACGTGGCGCCGGGCTCGAAGCTCAAGTGACGCAGACGCGCCTCGTACGAGGTGTTACGCCGTAATACGACCCAGGTGAAGGGGAGCCACGACAGGCTTCCCTTCGCCAATTTCGTAGGCCGCGCGCACGCGTTCGGCGATCTTCGCCGCGTCCGAGGCCTGGCGCACGTGGATCTTCACGAGCGCATCGCCAGGGCGCACCTCGCTGCCGCTCTTGGCGACGATCGAGAGCCCCACCGCGTGGTCCACCACGTCTTCGGCACGCTGACGGCCCGCGCCGAGGAGCACGCTCGCAATCCCGAGGCCCTTCGTGTCGACGCGCTGAACGATGCCCGCGCGGTCCGCCCGCACGACGACCTCTTCGCCCGCCACGGCCAGGAGACTTGGGTCTTCGACCACGCGTGGGTCGCCGCCCTGGGCCTCGATGAGCCGCTCGAAGGTGCGCGCGGCTTTGCCCGAGGAAATCACCTCACGAACGAGCGCGCGTGCCTCGTCGTCGGTCGCGGCGCGGCCACCCATGCGGATCATCTCGACCGCGAGGAGCTCGTTGCATGCGACGAGGTCCGCGGGCCCCTTCCCGTGGAGCACGTCGATCGCCTCGCGCGTCTCGTTCGCGTTGCCGACGGCCACGCCGAGCGGGTCGTCCATTTGCGTGAGGTGTGCAACGACCTTCTTGCCGCCGAGCGTGCCCACGCGCACGAGCGCCGTCGCGAGCGCGCGCGCCTTCTCTTCGGTCGCCATGAACGCGCCGCGGCCGACCTTCACGTCGAGCACGAGGCCGTCGATGCCCTCGGCGAGCTTCTTCGAGAGGATCGAGGCGACGATGAGGGGGATGCACTCGACGGTCGCGGTGACGTCGCGGAGCCCGTAAATGCGCTTGTCCGCGGGGGCGAGGTCCGCCGTTTGGCCAATGAGGCACGCGCCGACCTCGCGAACGATCTCGCGGAAGCGCGCGATGGAGAGGTCCGTGCGGAAGCCCGGGATGGCTTCGAGCTTGTCGAGCGTGCCGCCCGTGTGCCCGAGACCGCGCCCACTGATCATGGGCACCGGCACGCCGGCCGCCGCGACGATGGGCGCGAGGCACAGGCTCACCTTGTCGCCGACGCCGCCGGTCGAGTGCTTGTCGACCTTGAAGCCCGGCACGTCGTCGAGGACGACCACGGTGCCCGAGTGGAGCATCGCGTGCGTGAGCGCCATGCACTCTTCGTCGCTCAGGCCGTTCAGGAACGACGCCATGAGCAGCGCGCTCATCTGGTAGTCGGCGACCTGGCCCGCCACGTAGGAGCGCACGAAGCGCTGGATTTCCTCGGGCGAAAGAGGCAGCTTGTCGCGCTTGGCGGCGATGATTTCGACGAAGGAACGTTCCATGGCTCGGCCTTTGTACCCGACGTTGCGCCGCTTGGCGTGGCTCCTGGTCGTGGGCGCTGCAGCCTGCACGCGCGAGCCGGCCCCTGGCTCGGAGCCCTTCGTGCCCGCGGACCGTGGCGCTGCGCGTCGAGACACCGAGGCCCTCTTTGCGGCTCGCGACGCCGCGGCCCCGGAGGCGGGGGCGACCCGCGATGCGCAAGCGCCCGTCGACGCCGGGCCGCGCCCTCTGCCAGAAGGTCACCCGAACCCGGCCCTCGCGGCGAGCGCGAAGAGCGTGCTGCCGCTCCGCGAAGGCCTCTTCACCCTGGGAAAGACCGCGCCCGCCGGGTACCCCTACTGGGAGTCGATGGCCGTCGACGGCGCCGAAGCGGCACGTCGTGGCGACCGCGCGGGGGTCCGTGCAAGCTGCATTGCCTGCCACGAGCGCCACGCCGAGCACTGGCTGCGCGATCACCCTTGGCCCCCACCGGCGACCGATGCGCACTGAGCTCCCGCCTCGCAAGCAGGTCGGCGCCGGCCGGCCCCGCGGCTCGTTCGTGCAGGCCAAGCGCCTCGACCGCGTGCGCGCGGCCCTCGAGCAGAGCCCCGCAGGCATCACCGTGGAGGAGCTGGCCGATCACGTACGCTGCTCGGATCGCACCGTGCGCCGCTACTTGCAGGAGCTCCAGCGTCAGCTCGACCTCGAGTCCTTCGAGCCCGCCCACGGCGAGCCCTGGCGCTGGCGCATCAAGCCGAGCGAGCAATCGCGCGCGGTCGCCATGCGCCGCACGCACGCCTATGCGCTGCTCGCGACCAAGCCCGTGTTCGCCTCGCTCCAGGGCTCGGCCCTCGCGGACGAGGTCGAGGTCGTCAACCGAGAGCTCCTGAAGGTCGCCCACCGCCCCACCAAACGCGGCGTGCGCGGCGAGGTGCGCAGCGACACCCGCCTCGAGGATCGCTTCGTGGTGCTTCCGCAGCCGTACCGCACCTACCCGGAGCAAGCGCCGTTCATCGACGACCTTTTCCAGGCGACTGCGAACCTCGTCACCGTCGACGCGATCTTCGGCGACGCGACGGGCGCGCGGGTCGAGAGCGTGTACCACCCGTACGCGATCGTCCTTCACGACGGCGCCGTGTTCGTGATCGGCCTCGCGGTCGCCACGAAGAGCACGGCGATCACCCCGCTCGCGCACTTCGAGCGCGTCGCCGTGCGCAGCGGCACGAGCTTCGCGCTGCCGAACGACTTCGAGGTCTCCGCGTACCTCGACGGCCAATGCGGGCTCGCGGAGGGGCCCGCCACCCATGTCGTGACCATCGACTTCGATCCGAGCCTCACCGATGAGGTGAGGCACATCGTCGCGGGACCGATGCAGCGCGTCGGCATCTCGAAGACCCGCGGCGGCATCCGCGTGCGCTTCAACGCCGCGAACCTCGACCATGTCCTCAAGTGGGTGCTGCGCTTCGGCGCGAAAGCAACGGTGGTCACGCCGCCCGCGCTCGCCGAGGCGGTGGCGCGCGAAGCCCGAGCCCTCGTCGCGCGCTACGAACGCCTGCCGCGCTGAGCCGTAAGCCGCGCCGCAGCGCGTCGGAAACCCAGGAAATCTGCGCGCAAGATGGATTGCGGCGCGCGGGGACTCGTGGCAAGGCCTCCCGCATGCAGAATCTTCCGCTCAACGTCCTCGATAACGGCCCCATCGTCCCCAAGAAGCCGCCGGTCGACCCTGCGTCGCTGGTGCATCGTGACCTCCTGAGCGGTCCCTTCTGGCAACGTATTCCCGCGTATGCGTCCGTGGACGAGGCGACGTTCCTCGATCACAACTGGCAAGCGAAGAACACGATCACGAAGGCGTCGAAGCTGCTCGACGCGCTCCAAGGCCTCGTGTCGCCGGAGTTCTACCGCGACGTGGAAGAGGGCTTCACGAAGGCCCCGATGAGCGTGCGCGTGAGCCCCTACCTGCTCTCGCTCATCGACTGGTCGGCGCCTTACGAAGATCCGCTGCGCATCCAGTTCATCCCCGCGGCGTCGCGCCTCATCCCGAACCACCCGAAGCTCACGCTCGACTCGCTCCACGAGCAAGAAGACGCGCCGGTGCCAGGTCTCACGCACCGCTACGCGGACAAGGCGCTCTTCCTCCCGCTCGACACCTGCCCCGTCTACTGCCGCTTCTGCACGCGCTCGTACGCGGTCGGCGTCGACACGGAGGAGGTCGAGAAGGTGAGCCTCAAGGCGAACGAAGCGCGCTGGAAGCAAGCCTTCGCGTACATCGCCTCGCGCCCCGAGCTCGAAGACATCGTCATCTCGGGCGGCGACGCCTACCAGCTGCGCGCGCAGCAGCTCGAGGAGATCGGCAACGCGCTCCTCGACATGCCGAACGTGCGCCGCATGCGCTTCGCGAGCAAGGGCCCGGCGGTCATGCCGATGAAGCTCATCACGGACGACGCCTGGTTCGACGCTCTCTCGCGCATCGTCGAGCGCGGCCGCAAGCTCCACAAGGAGGTCGTCCTCCACACGCACTTCAACCACCCGAACGAGATCACCGAGATCACGAAGCGCGCGATGGACAAGCTCATGGAGCGCGGCATCACGGTGCGCAACCAGACCGTGCTCCAGCGCGGCGTCAACGACTCGCCCGAGACGATGACGCTCCTCGTGAAGCGCCTCGGCCACGTGAACGTGCACCCCTACTACGTGTACCTCCACGACCTCGTGCACGGCGTCGAAGACCTGCGCACGAGCCTCGACACGGCGCTCTTCATCGAGAAGCACGTGCGCGGCTCCACGGCGGGCTTCAACACGCCCATGTTCGTGGTCGACGCCCCCGGCGGCGGCGGCAAGCGCGACGCCCACTCGTACGAGTACTACAACCGCGAAACCGGCATCTCCGTGTATACTGCACCGAGTGTCAAGCAGGGTCAGTACTTCCTCTACTTCGACCCGCTCCACCAGCTCAGCACGGTCATCCAGCGCCGCTGGCAGGATCCCGTCGATGCCGAGCGGATGGTGACGGCGGCGCTCGAGAACGCACGAGCCTACCTCCGCTGATCGCTCCGCAGCCCTCCGGCTGCACGCCTCAGGTCGTCGGTCGTCGGGTGCTCGCAATACATGGAGTATTGCTGCGCTCCCCTCCCTAGCCCTGAGGCGTTCGCTCGGAGGTCTGCTCCGCTCTTGAACGGTGTGTGGGCGACTCCGGCTGCGCTCGCTTTCGGGCGCTCGCGACGGAGGGCTGCCCTGCTTTCGTGCATCGAAGGCCGTGGCCTACGCCGAGCGAGCGCAGTGCACGCGCGTTCACGCGCGCAGACAGCCCCTCAGTTCGAGCGGGCGCAGCGGAAGCCCGCGACATCCGTCCGCCAGGTCGCATCCGCCCCGTCCCGGCTGGCCGCTCGCACATACCGTGGCAAGAGACTCGTCCAGCTCCCGCCGCGCATAACGCTGCTGCTGCACCGTCGGTCGAAGCATGACTCTGTCCACTCCCAAACGTTTCCGCTGAGGTCCTTGACCCCTTGCGCGCTGTCCCCCGACGGAAAGCTTCCGACCGGACACGTGCCGACATACCGAGACGTCCCCTTCCAGCACAGATGGTGAGCGGGGACTTCCTCGCCCCAAGGATACGTTCGCCCCTCGGCACTCTCGGCGGCCTGCTGCCATTCGTCGTCCGTTGGGAGACGTTTTTGCGCCCACGCGCAGAACGCGTTCGCCTGATTCCAATCCACGCAATTGACGGGGTGATTCGCTCGGTCCGGCCGCCCAAAGTTGCAGTTCTCTCCACGGTCAGGCTCGCTGCACGCGCCAGCCTGCACGCACGCGACGTAGGCCTCGACGGTGACTTCCGTGACGTCGAGAAGAAACGGGGCGACCTCGCTCCGTGACCCGATACCGAGAAATCCGGACTTTCCCGGCTTGCCAGGGATGGTTGCCATTCCGGCGATGGCTGACGGAACACGTTTCGGCGTGAGCCCCGCACCAACGCGAACACCGACGGTCGTCGTTTTCTGCGCCCGCAGGCTCACGCTCTGCTTCACGCCGCCTTCCTTGGCGACCACCTCGAGCTCCTTGCCGCATGCAGGCACCGTGAGCGTCTTCCAGGTGCGCCCGACGACCACGCTGTCGAGCTTCACGTCGCCCTGCACCGGCTCGTCTTTGGAATCACTGAGCTCGACGCGGAGCCCCGCCGTCTTCTGCACGCCGTTCAGCTCCACGCGCTTCGGTGCGCCTCGCTCCACGCCAACGTCGGCGCGCGCCGGCTCGTAGCAGGCGTCCTTGATCTCGATGCGGTGCGGCCCCGCCGCGAGTTCCACGCGCAGCGGGCTCTTCCCCGCCGCCTCGCCGTCGATCACGATGGGTACGCCGCTCACCGCGCCCGTATCCACGGTCACCACCGCCGTATTCCCCTCGAGCTTCCAAGCGACCCGCTCCTCGTCCCCATCGACACGCACGCGCTCTTCCTTCGTCACGTGCTTGTCCGCGCTCATGCGGAACGTGCGCAGCCCGGGGTCGACCATCTTCTTGCACGGCGTCGCCGCGCAGAGCGTCGCGCCGTCCATCTCCACGCGCGCCCCAGCCGGTTGCGACTCGAGGGTCCCCTCGCCCCAACCGAAACGGCATGCGCAGGCTTCGTTTCACGTGGGCCCCGCGGAGCGCTAGACTGGCGGCATGAGCACGGCTCGACGGCTGCACCACAGCTACGAGGACTACCTCCAGCTTCTCGCGTCGAGCGATGCGAAGCT
>CAIOHM010000148.1 GCA_903858055.1 uncultured delta proteobacterium | reverse complement strand
GGTGCGCCTCGACATCCGCCGCATCGGCGCGATCAAAGAGACCGCGGCCGCGGCGGACAAGAAAGAGCCGGCCGTTGTCGGCAACCGCACGCGCGTGAAGGTCGTAAAGAACAAGCTCGCGCCGCCTTTCCGCGAGGTCGAGTTCGACATCCTCTACGGCCACGGCATCAGCCGCGCCGGCGACGTGGTCGACCTCGCAACGGACCTCTCCATCGTCGAGAAGGCGGGCGCGTGGTTCTCCTACCGCGGCGAGCGCATTGGTCAGGGGCGTGAGAACGCGAAGGCGTACCTCGAGGCGCACCCGGAGACCATGGCCCGCATCGAGAACGAGATCCTCGTGAAGCACGGCATCAAGAAGCCGGCCCCGGCGGTCGAAGACGGCGAAGCCAAAGCCAAGAAGGGCGACAAGGCCCCGGAGAAGGCGGAAAAGGCCATGGAAAAGGCGGACAAGGCCGCACCCGCGAAGGGCGCAAACTAGGAAACCGTGGAGAACGGCGTGCCTTCGCTCCTCGTCATGCGTCACGGGCCCGCGGCCGACCATTCGGTCACGGGCCTCGACGACGATCGCATCCTCACGCCCGCCGGTCGGCTTCGCGTCGAGCGCATGGCCGAGGCGCTCGTGGCGCAGGGAACCATCCTCGCGGCGCTCGTGACGAGCCCGCTTGCTCGCGCCTCCGAGACCGCGAACCTCGTGCTCCGTACGCTCCGCAAGCATGGCCACGAGGTTCCGGTGCACGTGGCGCGCGAGCTCGTCCCCGGTCGTCTCTCGCCGCACACGGCGCAGGCGGTCGTCGAGAAGTATGCAGGATGCATCTGCCTCGTCGGCCATGAGCCTTGCCTCTCGGGCTTCGTTGCCGAGGTCTCCGGTGCCCATCTGCCGCGCGGCTTCGACAAGGCGATGATCGTCGCGCTTGCAGGCACACTGCCTCGTCTTCAGCTCGCGTGGGTGCTGGACCCCATGGATCACGGTGGCTGACGGGCGCCGCCTCGTGGTCGTGGGGCGCGCCGAGCCGATCGCGCTGACCGCGAAGGAAGACCTCCTCGAGGCGCTGCAGGCGGCCGGCGTTCCGATTCGTACCTCGTGCGGCGGCGTGGCCACCTGCGGCCTCTGCCGTGTCACGGTGGTCGAGGGCGCGCCGTGCCTCACGGAGCTCAAGGGTGTCGAGGAGCACCACCTCGGGAACGTGGCGCCCATCGTCGGGCTTCGCCTCGCCTGCCAGGCGCGCTTCGCGTGCGAGGGCGAGGTGCGCATCGCGGTCCCCCCGGTCGAAGATGTCCTCGAGCGCCGCCGCCGCAAGCTCGAGCGCACCCGCGCCGAGAGCCTGGCTCCGCCGCCGCCCGGTCGCGGCCCCCGTGCACCCCGTGTCGAGTGGCGTCCGCGCAAGCTCGGCGAAGGCGCCGTCGCCGGTGAGACGGCGTCGGAGCCGCGCGCTGTACGTGCCCCGGCTCCGAAGACCGAAGGCGGCAAGCTCCCGCGTCGCTGACGCACGATGGAGACGGACGAGGGGTTTCCGTACGTTTCGCGAGCGGCTACGAACCTCACGATGCGAACCCTTGCCGTCCTCGCGACGACCTCCCTCCTCGCGGCATGCGCGCCCGAGAGACCCGCTGCCGCTCCCGCGGCGGAAGGCGGCGAAGCGGCGTCGCAGGGCGTTCAGGGTGTGGCCCCCGTCTCGCTTGCGCGGCTCCGCTTGGGTCCTGTGGCCGACGGCGCCATCGGTCCGCTCGTCATCGACGACGGCGCGCGAACCGCGCTCGTGCTCGCCTCGCCCCTCGGTGAAGGACGCTTTCGCATCGACCTTGCGATCGAAGGCGAGGGACCAGCGCTGGCGCGCACGGTCGCCGAGACGCTCCAGCCGCCGCGAGGCTTCTCGCTGGCGCTCGGTCCGCGAGGCGGACTCCTCGCGTGGATCGAGGGGGAGAAGCGCAACGCCGTCGTGTCGGCAGTCGCGCTCGCGGCCGACGGCGCCCCCCTCGCCGGCACGCGCCGCATGCCCCAAGGGCGCGTCGAACCGTACTGGGTCACGGCGCGCGTCGACGACGGGCGGCGCGTGCTCTTCGTCGCCGAGCAAGACGCCAGCGGGGCCGCGCTGCGCCTGCGCTCGGTCGGCGAAGACGGAGAACCGCTCGCGGCCCCTGTGGGTCTCGCGAAGCGCGCGGTCGCTTGGGCCACCCATGCGGATCTGCCGCTCGTCGTCGTGCGCGAAGAGGGGGCGGCGCTGCGTCTCGAGGTCTACGCCCCTGAGGCTCGCGGAGGCGCACGGATCATCGCGACCGCGCGCTTCGAAGGTGTGCCCGCGCGCGCGGTGCGCCGCGTCGACGTCACCGGTCGCGGGGACGCGTCGCTCGTCGCGCTCACGGTGAACGAGCCCGTGCCCGAGGTGCTGTGCTTTCGACCGTCGAAGGGTGTCCTCGCGCGCGTGGGCCGTGTCGAGGGGCGCGTCGTCGCCGCCGACGAGACCTCGTCGTTGTCGCTGCTGCTCGTCGCCAAGGCCTTCCCCTCGCGCGAGGGGGCGAGCGACCTCGCGCTCGTGCACGTTGTCGGCGATCAAATCCAAGAGAAAACGCTACCTCCGAGCGTCTCTCTTCCGGGGGACGGCTCCGTTCCGCCCGGGGTCGTGAGCCTCGGGCCCGAGGGCTTCGCGTTGACGACCGGCGCCGACGAAGCGCGCTCGTCGTTCGTGCGCGTCGGCGACGACGGTGCGGTGAGCCGAGTCAGTGGTGCGCTCGGCGCGGGGCCCGGCTGGAACCTTCGGTTGCGCTCGGACGCGCTGCGCATGACGCGCTTCGAGGCGCGCGGCTCCGGCGTCGACGTCGTGGACGGGCCACCCGAGCGGGAGACGACCGCCGACGAGGGTCGCCGAGTCGAGACCGCCGCGCCTCCGGTGCGCTCGCTCTTCCCGACCTCGAGCGCGCGCATCACGGCCGCATCCCTCGGGGAGACCACGTACGTGCTTCGGCTCGAGCCCAGCGTGGAGGCGCCGAAGGAAGACGACGTGAACGCCCAGAGCCTCCGCCTCTTCGCCGTCGCGGAGCGCGGTCCCACCGTCGACGACCGCGTCACCGATCGCGCTCAGCCGACCGGCACCATTTCCCTCGCGGCGCGCTCGGCGGGCGAGGGGAGCTTGGTCGTGTCGTGGCTCGCGCGCGAACGTGGTGTGCAGCAAGCCCACGCGCTCGTGCTCGACGCAAAAGCATGCAAGGTGCAACCATGTGATCCGCTGGCCTCGGGCTGGCCCCTCGCGCGCAAGCGTCATCGTCAAATCACGAAGGCGGGCGGCGACATCACCGAGGTGCTCCTCGTGCCGACGCCCGAAGGCTACCTCGGTGCGTGGATCGAGCAGTCGGGGCGCGAGGCCGCCGTGGTCGCCGCGACCTACGACGGCGCCCTCGAGCGTACCTCGAAATTCGAGCGCGTGAGCAGTCCGGGGTCACTGGCCACCGACCTCGTGGCAGTGCACCGCGGCGCCGGCGTGTGGCTCGGGTGGATCGACGGCAAGGGGGCTCGCGCCGACGAGCCTCGCGCGGTGCCGACCCTCGCGCGCGTGGCGATGCACGACGCTCGCGTGGAGCTCAAGCCGCGCACGCTCACGCCGCGTGCAGGCGAGGGCCTGGCGGGTGCGTTGGCGCTCGCAAACCACGAAGCCGGCGTGATCGCCGCGTTTCTCGAGCGCGAGGGGGCCGAGGCGGCACGGCGCGCCGACGAGGGTGACAGCGAGGGGGCTCCCGCGTTCCTCACGGTGCAGCTCCTCGACGAGCGCGGCGATCCCGTGGGCGAACCCGTGCAGCGCGGCGGCGATGGCGAGGGCATGCCTTGCGATCTTGCGCTCTCCGCGACGACGTTCGCGCTCGAGCGTTGCCGGCCGTCGTCGTTCACCCTGGAGGCCGCGTCGATCGTCGTCACGAAAGAGGGTGTCTCGCTCACCGCGGAGCGAACGCTGGCGCGCGGTCTTCGTCCCGCCACGCAGGACCGTCCGCTCGCCGTGGACGATCGCCGCGTGCTCTGGCTCCAGAACGACGAAGCGGGAAACCCCTGGCTCAGGAGCTTCCCGCTGGAGGGGCGCCGCACGCGCGCCGCGGATCAGAAGTAGTAGATCGCGGCCACGTTGCTGCGGAAGATCGACCACGGCTCGTTCTGCACGGTGGTGCCGAACGAGGTGTTGCTCGCCGTGACTTTGTCGTTGCCGAACTCCCGCGACGCGCTGTCGTAGGCGAAGGCTGCGCCGACGGTCGCCTGGAGCGAGAGCTGCGGCAGGTCGATGAAGCCGAAGTGAATCTCCGCGCCCGCGCGCGCGCCGAGGTCGAGGTGGAAGCCGTTCACGGTCGTGTCGTTCGCGTCGCCCTTCTGCGTCGTGTTCGAGAATCCGAGGTTCAGCTCAGGCACCGCGAGGAACGTGTAGTGTTTGCCCGTGCTCAGCGCGAGCGGCAGGCCGCCGTGAAGCACCATGCCGAACGCACGAGGGCCTTCGACGGTGGTCGTCCTGTTTCCGTTCACGGTCTCCTCGGAGCCCGACCCGAAGGCGAGACCGACGCCGAGGTCGAGGCCCATGCCCGAGTTCATCCAATAGCGCACGCCGACGGGCGTGACCGAGAACGTCGCGAAGTCGTTGTTGCCCGAGCCGAGCGTCGAGAGGCTCACGGGCGCGAACCAGGTGGCGCCGTAGTGGCCGACGACGCCCGCGTGGTCCGTGGCGACGGGCGCGACGGCCTGCTGCGCGAGCGCGCTCGAGGAGGCGAGCAGAAGAGCGAGGGAAGCGTTGCGAAGAATCATGGTTGGAGCACTCCTTGGGTTTTCCCGATCGCTAACACTCTCGGTGGGCGCGGGCACAATTTGGGTACGCCGCTTCGGCGCGGGCCGATACCCTCGGAGGATGCCCTTCGCTCTCACTGCCCTCGACCTCGATCCCGAGCCCGAGGTGGCCCGCATCGTCGGTGCATTGCGCACGCAAGTGTTCGAGCGGCTTCGCAAACGGGGCGTCGTGATCGGCCTCTCGGGAGGCATCGATTCGTCCACTTGCGTCGCGCTCGCGGTGCGCGCCTTCGGCGTCGAAAACGTCTGCATCGTCGCCATGCCCGAGCGAGACTCCGCGGACGAGAGCCTCGCGCTCGCGCGCCTCTACACCGACGCGCTCGGGACCGAGCTCCTCGTCGAAGAGATCGGCCCGGCTCTGGATGCCCTCGGCTGCTACCGGCGCCAGGTCGAGGCCATCCGCGAGCTCGTGCCGGAGTACGGCGCGGGTTGGCGCTGCAAGGTCGTGCTCCCGTCGATCCTCGAGAGCGAGCGCCTCAACGTGTCGCGCCTCGTCGTCGAGAGCCCGACCGGCGAGCGCCGCGAGGTGCGCATGAGCGCGCGCGCCTATCTCGGCCTGATCGCCGCCACGAACCTCAAGCAACGCGTTCGTAAGCTTGTGGAATACACGCACGCGGACCGGCTGAACTACGCGGTCGTCGGGACGCCGAACCGCCTCGAGTACGATCAAGGCTTCTTCGTGAAGAACGGCGACGGCGCGGCCGACGTGAAGCCCATCGCTCATCTGTACAAGACCCAGGTTTATGCCATCGCCGAGCACCTCGGCGTGCCGGCCGCGATTCGCGAGCGCCCGCCCACGACCGACACGTTCTCGCTCCCGCAGGGCCAGGACGAGTTCTACTTCGCGCTCCCGCACGCCGCGATGGACGCTTGTCTTTTTGCGCGTGACGCGGGGATTGCGCCCGAGGAGGTCGCCGCTGCACTCGAGCTCACGGCCGAGCAGGTGG
>CAIOHM010000147.1 GCA_903858055.1 uncultured delta proteobacterium | reverse complement strand
GCGGCCGTCGACCTCGAAGCCTTCGGCGCCGAGCGCTTCACGCGCCATGTCCCGCGCCATGCGGGCGCGCCGCTCGATGACCGAGAGGGCGTCGTCGACCAGGTCACGCGGGCTGCCGGCCGCACGCGCCGCGCCCACCCAGCCGAGGATCACCGTGAGCGCGTTCGAGACGTCGTGCAGCACACCGAGCACCTCGGTTGCGTCCGCACGCACCGACGACGGCTTCGAATCGCGCTCCTGCACGGGCGCAGTTATAGATGATTTTTCCGCTGGCGTCAGGCGTCGTCGACGCGGCGCGCGCGGGCGTAGACGCCGGAGCCCGCGAGCTCGCTCTCGCCCGACTGACGCAGGAGTTCGAGAGCACGCTTCGCGCCTTCGAGCGTGATGTCACGCGCCTCGACGATGCACGCCGCCACGCGCTCGACCTCGCCACCGATGGCGCCCGCCGCCACCGCCACGCTCCGCGCGTGGAGCGCCATGTGGCCGCGCTGGATGCCGTCCGTCGCGAGGGCGCGCACGGCCGCCAGGTTCGACGCGAGACCGACGCTCGCCGCGATCGCCGCGAGCTCGCCCGCGTGCGCGATCGAGAGCATTTCGAGCGCGAGGCGCGCCGCCGGGTGAACGCGCAAGGTGCCTCCGACGGTACCGAGCGCCATGGGGACCTCGAGGCGGCCGACGAGGAAGTCGCCCTCGCGGCGCCAGATGGCGAGCGGCTTGTACACGCCGTCGCGCGCGGCGAACGCATGGGCGCCCGCCTCGACCGCGCGCCAGTCGTTGCCAGTCGCGATCACGACGGCGTCGACGCCGTTCATGATGCCCTTGTTGTGCGTGGCCGCGCGGTAAGGATCGAGCTCGGCGAAGCGGCTCGCGTTCACGATGCCGTCGGCGACCTCGGGGCCCGCCATGTCGTCCGTGGCGAGCTCGGCAACCGGCACGCGGCACGTCACGCGCACGCAGCGACGATCACACAGATTCGAGAGGATTCGCAGGCCTGGACGCCCCTTCACGAGGCTCGCGAGCTCGTCGCTCATGGCCTCGGCCACCGTGTTGACGAGGTTCGCGCCCATGGCGTCACGGCAGTCGACGAGGAAGTGCACGACGAGCATGCGATCGGCCGGCGTGCCGATGCGGCGCACCTCGATGTCGCGGACGCCGCCGCCACGCTGCACGAGGCCAGGAATGCTCTTGTTCGCTCGCGCGATGAGCTCGCCCTTGCGCGCGAGGATCGCGGCGGGGCCGCCCTCGAGGTCGTCGACCTCGATGAGCTGCACCTGGCTGATCATGATGGGTTCGTCGATCTCGACTTGAAAGCCCCCGCCTGCGCGCACCATTTTGGCGGCGTTCGAGGCCGCCGCGACGACGCTTGGCTCTTCGACGACCATCGGCACGACGTGGTCGTGACCGTTCACGCGCACGTTGAGCGCCACGCCGAGCGGCAACGCGTAGACCCCGAGCACGTTCTCGACGAACTTGTCGGCGGCTTCGGGGTTGAGACCGCCCGAGCCGAACGCGTTCGCCATGTGGTCCACGGGCACGCCGGTCGACTCACTCACGAGCGCGCGGCGCTCCGGCACGGTGACCTTGTAGAAGCCAGGAAAACGCGAAGTACGGGCCATGGTTCTAACCTTCCGAATCCGGCGAAGCGTGCACCCCGAACGCGTCGGGGGCGATGGAGAGTTTCGTGAAGCCTTCGGCTCCCGCGGCCTCGAGGAAGCGCGGCGATGCAGCTCCGATGCCGAGCCGCACGCACACGTCGCCCCCGCCCGCGCCGGACGGAAGAAAAACCGACTCTTCCGTCGAGGCGAGCTGCGCGAGGCGTTGCACCTCGGGCATGACGATTGGCACGCCCGCGGCGTCGCCGATGGCCGCGAGGATCTCGCGTTGCGCGGTGAGCGCTTCGAGGATCTCGCGCGCGCGCCCCTCGGCGAAGGCCACCGAAGCCCGCAGCGCCGCTTGGCGAAGCG
>CAIOHM010000146.1 GCA_903858055.1 uncultured delta proteobacterium | reverse complement strand
GGCTGCTCAGGAGCCCGGCGCCGTAGAGCTTGGGGGCCTGCAAATCGCCGATCAAGCCGTACTCGGCCGTCCACCAGTAGAGGCGCGAGGCCTTCGTGTTCTCGGAAATGTAGCGGCGGCACGCGCCCGCGGCGACGAGGCGCTGCTCCGCGAGCTCCACGCTGTGCGCGGAAGAGTGCGGGTCTTCCTTCACGATCGAGAGGTGGCGAATCGCCTCGAAGGTCGCCTCGTCTTCGATGCTTGCGATGGCGCGGAAGCCGACCTCGCCGCACGCCTTCAGGTAGGAGGCGTAGCGCTTGTCGCTGAGGATCGGCGCGTGGCCCGCGGCCTCGTGGATGATGTCGGGAGCGGGCGTGTAGCCCACGTGCTCGTGCGAGCGGATGTCTGCGGCGATGGCGAGCACGCCGAGCCACTGGAGCTCCGTGAAGACCGCGGGCGGAATGAAGCCGCGCACGCCCACGGCGGCCCAGCCGAGCGCCGCGAGCTTCTCGTTCATTTCGTCGAGCGAGGGGATGCGGTCCGTGCGAATGCCCGTCGCCGCGAGCCCCTCGAGGTAGCTCGGGTGCGCGTTCGTGCGCAGGAGCGCCGTGAGCTTGCCCATGACGTGCTTCCACACCGCGTGATCGCGCTCCGTGTAGTCGTCGTAGTGCTGCGGTACGACGAAGCGGCGGAGGTGGGCCGGCAGGCGCTGAACGGCGCGCTCGGTGGGCGAGAGGTGCGGGGCCATCCCTTCGCTTTGCCACGGCGGTCACGTTCGAGAAAACGCGATCGAACGACCGAAACGTCGATTTTTCGAACATGAGCCCAACGCACCGCGGCGCATCGCCGAGGTTCAGCGACCTTTGGCGTGGAGCCCGCCCAGGGTCTCGAGCGCGCGCTCCGCTTCGACCGAGGCGCCGCCGCTCGGGATCATGGCGACCACCGAGACGAGCTGCGGCGCGTCCTCCGCGAGGGGCCACGCGCGAAGCTCGGGCGGGAAGGGCGCGAGGCGCGAGAGGTCCGGCGCGATGCCGACGGCGTCGTAGGCCGTGAGCGCCGGGAAGAGGTGGAGGAACGACTCCACGCGCGCGACCTCGTCGACCTCGACGTTCGACGTGGCGAAACGCTGCGCGTTGGCGCCGCCGTAGGGATCGTCGCGGAGCCAGTCCACGAAGCGCGCGCCGTCGAGGTGCTTGACCTCGAGCCGCCTGCGCTTCTCGAAGCGCTTGGCAAACGCGCTCGTGCGCGGCGCGAGCACGACGAACGGGAGATCGAGGAGCGTGCGGGCCTCCACGCCACGGCGCGAGGGCAGGGGCGTGAAGCCGAGCGCGAGGTCGAGCTGGCGTGCTTGCACTTTGCGCACGAGCTCGATGGCCCCGCCGAAGCTGACTTCGAGGGCGATGCCTGCGCGCGCGAGCTCCATGCAGAGTGCATCGAGCCAGAGCGTGCCGAGCACGGGGTTGAGGCCCAGGCGCAGCGACGCTGTGGTGGAGGCCGCGGCCTTGAGCCGGCGCAGGTCGAGCGCGTGCATGGGGTCGCGCACGGCCTCGTAGAGGCGCTCGCCGGCGCGCGTGAGCTGGAGGCGACGCCCGGGCCCACGCTCGACGAGCGGGGACCCGCCGGCCACGACCTCCTCGAGCGAGGCGAGGTGCTCCGAGATCACGGAACGTGAAATCTGCAGGTGTTGGGCCGCGCCCTCGAGCGAGCCCGCCTCCACCGCCGCGAGGAACGACTCGAGCCAGGTGAGGTGCCGGGGGATCTTTCGAAGCGCCACGCCCCCACGCTACCAGCTTCGGGGGGCGCAACGGTCGCGCCACATGCGGCATCCAAGGCGACGACCATGAGCCGCACCCTCCGTCTCCTCTCCGCCCTCGTCCTCGGTTCCTCCCTCGCCCTCGTGGCCTGCGCGAGCGAGGCCGGCACCTCGACCCCCGCCGCCACGGACGCGGGCAGCACCCCCGTGGCCGACGCAGGGTCGACCCCGAGCAGCGACGCGGGCACGACCCCGAGCTCCGACGCCGGCACGACCACGGACGCCGGTGCGGCCCCCACGGGCGACGCGGGCTCGCAAAAGCCCCAGTGGACCCTGCGCCTCACGGTGCCGCGCGACTACACCGGTACGCCGCGCCAGCTCTCGGTGGTCCTCGTGAACTCGCTCCCGGTCACGACCATCCCCGCGGCCTTCCTCTACACGAAGGACAACCCCACCGTCGCGGCGGGCCAAGAGCTCACCCTCTCCGGCGACGTGCCGACCAACCGCGGCTCGTTCAAGGTGCTCGCGGTGCTCTACATGCAAGGCGGCGGCTTCTTCACCCCCACGGCCGGCAAGGACTACGACACCGCGAGCGCGAACTTCGTGCAGATCACCGGGCAGAGCGTCGACTTCGGCACGCTCCCGCTCGCATTCCACACGGCGACCGACGGCCACTGAGCCGCTCTTCGGTTGGTAGCAGGAGGCTATCGCATCGAACGATGTGGTAGCCTTTTGCTTGTATGCGCCACGCACCCCACGCGTTCACGCTTCGTCAGCTGCAGTACGTCGTCGCGGTCGCGGGCGAGCTCTCGTTTCGGCGCGCGGCCGAGAACTGTGCGCTCTCGCAGCCGTCGCAATCGGCGCAGATCGCCCAGCT